>CALFXQ010000001.1 GCA_937958285.1 uncultured Fusibacter sp.
AGCGCCTGATGATTTTTTGCCAAGTCTACTTTTTTGCCTTCATACAAATTTTTAGAAGCATTGAGTTGAACCCGCTCAACTTCTACATCGCTTTTATAGGTGAGCAGCAGGGCACGCTTGCTTTCTAGCTCTTTCTTTGCCTGTGCCACCTTATCTTTGGCCACTTTTAACTTGGTGAGCATCTCTTTGTCGTAGTCGAGTAGCAACTGCACCTTATCTGCCCGCGTCATTAAATCCGAAAAATCGCTGGCTCCAAGCAACACCTCTACATAGCCCAAATTCCCCGTTTTATACATGGTCCGCAGGCGCTTTAACATGCGATCATTCTGAAACACCACTTCTGTCTCTGCTTCAGCAAGTTCGCCCTCTTTTTTTAGAATAGCCTGGTGCGTACTTGTAATTTGAGCATTGAGTGCACCAATCTTGCGGTCTCGCTCTCTGATGTCTTTTTCGAGGGAATTGATATCTCTTTCGATAGCCGTTTGAGCCTTCTCATTGGCCTGCCGCCTTTTGTCGATTCCTTCGATATCTTCTTTTATATTGCCCAGCTGTTGCTCGTTCACCTCAATTTGCTCATTAAGATCACTTGCAAACACTAACGAGGTCAACAGAGCAAGACAAATAATTGCTATGTTTTTCCATTTCATGTTATCACCTGTTCCCTTATTCTAAATGCACTAGACATTGAGGTGCTTCTTCATAGCGTGAAGTGAACCAAGTGCCCCAATGCCAGCGCCAAGGACCACAAAAATCACCACTAAGTCCGACATAATCGCATCGACAGGAACAAAATACGAAGCGATGAGCACAAAGAATTGGGTCGTGAAGTAGTTGTAAAAATACTTATAAATTAAATACACAATACCTGAGGCTATAAGCGCACCGATACAACCAAGCAGGGTACCCTCTAGTAGAAACGGCCATCGGATAAACCAGTTGGTCGCGCCTACATATTTCATGATATTGATCTCTTTGCGTCTCGCATTTACCGCGAGCTTTATGGTGTTTGTAATTATAAACGTTGAAATTGCAATAAGTGCAGCAATTAATGCAAATCCCAAATTTCTAATAAAGGCCGACGTGCTGAGCACTTTATCTATGATTTCTTTGTAGAAGGTGACCTCTTCGATGCCATTATAACTACTGAGAATCTTGACCACGCTCTCGGTGTCTTCGAGTTTTCTAAGGCGGATGATAAAGGCGTTAGGGAGTGGGTTTTCGCTGAGTCCTTCTAAAAGGTAGCCTTCTTCGCCCCATGATTCTCGCCAGTTGCGCATGGCATCGTCTTTTGATTCGTAGCGCACCTCTTTAACGCCGATAATTGAAGAAATTTGAGATTGAATTTGAGAGATTTCTACAGCAGCCACTTCGTCGTTGAGATACACGGTGATTTCATCAAACTGAGTTTGCGCGCCATCTACGAAGCTGTTAATATTGATTACTAAAACAAAAATAATCCCCAAAATAACCAATGTTGCCATAACAGAGCTCACAGACGCCACACTCATCAGGCCGTTTCGCCACAGGTTCTTGATGGCTTCATTTAATGAATAAGCGAAGGTTCTAAGCTTCATGCTCATAACCTCCTTTGTCGTGATCTCTAACAATGCGCCCTTGTTCAAGGGTTACCACGCGTCTTCGCATGGTGTTTACAATTTCTTTATCGTGGGTGGCCATAAGAATGGTTGTGCCCCTGCGATTGATTTGGCGAAGAATTTTCATAATCTCCCAAGACGTGTCGGGGTCTAGGTTGCCTGTAGGCTCATCTGCAATTAAAAGAGGTGGATTGTTGATCATGGCCCTTGCAATGGAAACGCGCTGTTGTTCACCGCCTGAGAGTTGATTGGGATAATGCCTTGCTTTGTCTGAGAGGCCGACCATACTGAGAATCATAGGCACTTCTTGGCGAATTTCTTTGGGCTTTGCAGAGAGTATTTCCATTGCATAGGCCACATTTTCGTAAACGGTTTTATTTGGAAGTAGCCTAAAATCCTGAAAAACCACGCCCATTTTTCTTCTAAGATATGGGATTCTACGCCGATGTAAGCGGGTTACATCTTGGCCGTCGATGCGAATTTCACCTTCGCTAGGGTCTTCTTCTTTTAAAAGCAACTTCATAAAAGTGGATTTCCCTGCACCACTTTGACCCACTAAGAAAATAAACTCGCCTTTTTCTATGGTTATATGAATATTGTCGAGGGCAGTTACCCCATTTGGGTAGTGCTTCGACACATTGTACATTTCTATCACTAAGTTGTCCTCCAAATACAAATTGTAGGCATTTGAGCCCACGCTTCATTATACAGCTAAGCTGATGTATAATGAAGGCAATCCTATAAATTTGTCATGAAAAAGAGAAAAAAACAAAGGAGCGTGTCTAATGCCTTCATCATATACAAAGAAAGAGCTCAGAATGGCCATACTCTCAAAGCGAAAAGCCCTCACCGCACAAGAAGTGGATGCGCACTCAAACAGAATTTTTCAAAGTGTCATCGCCAGCGCCCACTACCTCAATGCCAAGAGGCTATTAATCTATCTGGACTTTAAGAACGAAGTGCGCACAGATGCCATAATTGCCCATGCTTTAGCAATGGGCAAGGAGGTCTATGTGCCCGTTGTAATGCCCGAGCATCCCGATCTTGCCTTGGTGGCCTACACAGGCCCAAATACCCCTATGGTCCTCTCTTCTTTCGGCATCAACGAACCCATAATCACCGAGCAAAATACAGTTGACTTTGGCACCATCGACTTCGTAATTGCTCCGGGAGTGGCCTTCGACAGGGATGGCTATAGGCTTGGGTACGGCGGTGGCTATTACGACCGATTGTTAGCCCACAAAAAAGCCCCGAACATTCCTGTTTACGCTCTCGCTTTTTCAATGCAAGTTGTTAAGTGCGTTCCTCACGATGCATGGGATAAGCGCATTAGTGGTTTCTTCACAGAAGAAGCGCGCTTTGATGTTATCGGTGCCACCCTCCAGTAAATAAAAGGTTACCTCGTGAATGCGGTTCTAATGAAACCCACGAGGTAACCTTTTTTTTATTGTATAAAGTGTCCTAGCAAACGCTGCAGGCTCTCTACTTGTGTCTCTTTAGCCTGAGCGTAAAGGGATACTTGATCTAGCGCCAATTTGCCGATATTGAAGTACTTGGCCTGCGGATTTGCAAAGATTAGTCCGCTGACACTCGACACAGGAGTCATCATGTAACTCGAAGTCAGGCGCACATTTATGTGTTTCTCTACGTCGAGCAGCTTAAACAGCGCCTCTTTTTCGGAGTGGTCGGGGAGCGAGGGATAGCCAAATGCTGGGCGTATGCTTCTGTACTGACCGCGAAGAAGGTCTTCTAAGGGCAAGTTTTCTTCTGGCGAGAATCCCCAGTAATGCTTGCGTATATCTAGGTGAAGACGTTCTGCAAAGCTCTCTGCTAAACGATCTGCCAGTAGCTTGCATAAAACGGCGCGATATTCATCGCCCACTTTTCTATACTCCGTGTAAAGGGCATCCATTGCTTCACCAGCGGTCACTGCAAAGAGCCCAAGGTAATCGTGATCGGCCTGTTTGTCTGGGCCTAGATTTTCAGAGCTTATCCAGTCAGACAGCGCATGGGCCGTACCATCGCGTTCTTGTTGACGGAAAAAGTAAAAGGAAGCCTCTGCATCTAAGCCTGACTTGAGGCCAGAGGCATCGCATTTAAAAACATCTACTACGCCGACTCCAGCCGCATCTCGTCGTACTGCTGGCAAAATGCCAAACACGCCCATGGGCTTTACCGCGGGTGTCTTTTCTAGTTGATCGAGCATGCGATTGGCATCGTCAAAGAGCTTTTTAGCTTCATGTCCATAATGGGCATCGGCGAGCACCTCAGGATAGTGACGCTGCATGCCCCAGCTGGTGAAGAAAAAGGTCCAATCTATGGTTTCTCTCAGGGCTTCTACGCTGTATTCAACCACATGGATGCCCGGATTGTTGGGTTTGGCAATCGCCTCTTGTCCAAAATGAATCGCCGGTTTTCTAGCGATTAGAGACTCAAATGTTTCTAGGGGACGCTTAATTTCTGTATAGCTATCTCGCACTTGCTGATAGTGCTGATGACTTTCTTCCATGGCCACTTGCCTTGTCGCACTATTGCATAGCGCCTTTGCGTAAGCCACTGTCTTAGAGGCGTCTGTGGCGTGGAAGACGTGCTTAGGGTATTCGGGCTCTAACTTAACAGCAGTGTGAAGCTTAGACGTAGTGGCCCCACCAATCACAATGGGGAGATCTAAATGGGCTTTCTTAAGGGCTTCTATGGTATGACGCATTTCATCTAGGCTCGGGGTGATAAGACCACTAAGGCCCACTACATCTACCTGGTGAAGTTTAGCGGCTTCGACGATTTCTTCGGCAGAAACCATGATGCCTAAATCGATAACCTCAAAATTGTTGCATGCCAAGATCACACCTACTATATTCTTGCCAATATCGTGTACATCGCCCTTGACTGTGGCCAAGAGTACCTTACCAGACTTATTGGCACTGCCAGCGCCCTTTGCACTTTCGATGTATGGCAATAAAATCGCCACCGCTTGTTTCATGACACGGGCGGTCTTGACTACTTGTGGTAGGAACATCTTGCCCTCGCCAAATCTATCGCCGACGATTTGCATGCCTGCCATCAGTGGTCCTTCGATAATGTGGAGCGGATCGGAGAATTGGGGGAGTACCTCCATTAAATCCTGTTCGAGATACTGGGTGACCCCTTTAATTAAGCTGTGCTTTAACCTCTCTACCACCGACTCTTGGCGCCACGCATCTCTTAGCGACACATCCGTGCCCTTTGCGGCCTCAGTATGATTCTGAGCCCACTCTAAAAGCGCATCTGTAGCACCGTGGTAGCGATTTAACACCACATCCTCCACATACTTGAGAAGTTCTGGCTCTATTTCGTCGTAAGGCTGAATCATACCTGGATTGACAATGCCCATATCCATACCCGCTTTAATCGCGTGGTACAAAAACACCGCATGCATCGCCTCTCTCACGTGATCCATACCTCTAAAAGAGAAAGACAAGTTGCTCACACCGCCGCTAATTTTAGCGCCTGGCAAATTGGCTTTGATCCACGCCGTTGCCTCGATGTAATCGACGGCATAGCGATTGTGCTCTGGAATACCCGTAGCTATAGCGAGTATATTGGGGTCGAAAATAATGGCCTGGGGTGGAAAGGCAATGCCATCGACTAAAAGGCGATAGGCTCTTTCGCACACCTCTATTTTTCTTTCGAAGGTATCGGCCTGCCCTTTTTCGTCGAAGGCCATAACCACTACTGCTGCATTAAACTGCTTTGCAATACGCGCCTGCTTAAGAAACTCTTCTTCGCCATTTTTTAAGCTGATGGAATTGAGCACGGCTTTTCCTTGAATCGCCTTTAAACCCGCTTCGATAACCTCCCACTTTGACGAGTCGATCATCACTGGCACCTTGCAAATGTCTGGCTCCGATGAGAGCAGTCTTAAAAAATGTGGCATTTCTACAAGGGCATCGAGCATGGCATCGTCGAAGTTCACATCGATCATCTGTGCGCCGTTTTCCACCTGATCCCTTGCCACATCTAGGGCTTCAACATACTGTTTATCTCGAATTAAACGGGCGAACTTCTTTGACCCCGCCACATTTGTGCGCTCGCCCACATTGACGTAATTTCTCGAGGTGTCCACAAGTAGTGTCTCTAGACCGGCAAGTACCAATGCATGCGGCCCAAATGCAACCTGGCATTCTTCTTCAGGCACTCTCGGCGCATATTCTGAAACGACCTTGGCCATGGCCGCAATATGCTGAGGCGTCGTGCCGCAGCAACCACCTACAATATTCACCGCACGGTCTTCTAAAAGTTCTGTTAAGAAGTGGACTGTTGTCTCTGGCAGTTCATCGTAGGCTCCAAATTGGTTTGGCAATCCCGCATTTGGATAAATGCTGATAAAGTGCTTAGATGTGCGCGAAAGCTCTTTGATATACGGAATCAGCTCTTTTGCACCAAATGAGCAGTTTAAGCCGATTGCAAGTACATTTGGATGTACTAAGGACGCAAAGAAGGCCTCGAGGGTTTGCCCTGTGAGGGTACGGCCACTGCGATCTGTAAGGGTACCCGATAAAATAATGGGCAAATCAACCCCTTGCGCTTTACAAGCACTTTCTATGGCAATTAACGCCGCACGGGCGTTGAGCGCATCGAAAACAGTCTCCACAATAAAGCCATGTACACCACCTTCAATCAGCGCTGCCGCTTGCTCTTTATAGGCTTCCATCAGGGTGTCAAAATCCACACTTCGATAGCTGGGATCTTCTACTTTTGGCGAGATTGACAAGGTTTTATTTGTCGGCCCAATGGCGCCGAACACATAGCGCTGTTTGCCATCTTGTTGCTGGGCTGACTCTGCTGCATTTAAGGCGACTTGAGCTGCCGCGAGATTTAAAGCGCGCACCTCAGAACCCATGTGATAATCTTCTTGAGAAATGCGATTGGCATTAAAGGTATTGGTCTCTACCAAATCTGCACCTGCCAAAAAATAGGCTCTGTGTATGGCTTCAATCACATCGGGTCGCGTGATGCTCAGCACATCGTGATTGCCCTTTAAATTCACTGCATGTGCCTCGTAGGCACCCTTTCTATAATCTGCTTCTTGAAGGGCATAGGCTTGAATCATCGTGCCCATGGCCCCATCGAGAACCACAATGCGCTCTTTTAGCAACTGCTCAATTTTTTTCATACGGCACCACCTTTTCCTTTATCTTCTTTTCTTTATCGTAACGCTCAAAGACGCCAGAGCGCTTTCTCTATATGCAAAAAACCTTAAGATTCAGTATACTCAAAAGAAAAAAAAATAGCTACCACTTGGGCAGCAATAATACATATATATCAGTGATACATCAAGTAAATATGCCATCTCACGCCATTTCGATAGCTTTGGTCCCATTCCAACCTGCCCCCTAGTCGTTCTGCTAAGCGCTTTGCAATGGTTAAACCAAGACCTGTGCCAGAGCGATGTGTTCTCGCTTCGTCTCCGGTTACAAAAGGGTTGAACAGGGTGTCTCTAATGCTGAGTGGAATGCCCGGTCCTTCATCTTCGATTACTATTTTTACGGCATCTCGTCTTACAAGGAGTGCAATTTTTAAATGACTATTATCGAAGGCGTATCTTATAATGTTTGTCAGTAAATTTCCAATAAGGCGATCGAAAAGCAACGGATCTAAAGACATCATCATCGGAGTTTCTGGCAACTGCATATCGACGGTGATTCCCTTATTTTCAAAGTCGGGATAATAGTGAATCACGCAATCTTGTAGACTGGCAATGACGTCGGTGGGTACGGATTGAATCGCAAGCTGTTCTGAATCGTACTTAGAATAGTCGAAAAGTCCATTCACTAAGTTCTTTGCTCGCTGGGTGTTGTTGTATATTACGTCGATTGCCTTGAGTTGTTCGGCCTTTGTTAGATTTAAACCTGACTTCAATGTCTCTGCATAACCAGAAATATTTGTAAGA
>CALFXQ010000002.1 GCA_937958285.1 uncultured Fusibacter sp.
CGGTCCTGCTGACAAATTCAATAAACGCTTCATGCCATGGTCCCCTTTCACAAAATGCATACTTTTTCCACAAATTATAACGCATAGGTATAAAATAAGGGTATACTCAACTTATATACTTAATTCACAAATAGGAGTCGTGTGATGAATACTGAAATCTCAAATGCCACTAATGATCAGAAGCAAGTGATGGAACTCTTATCTGGAAAGCTTAACTTTGAAACATTAGATGCAAAGAGTCGCGAGGCCATTATAAACGAGGTCTCCATGCTACACAAAGATTTAGTGAAACAAAATGAAGAGTTAAAGAACATCAATGCCTCCCTCGAAATCTTGGAACAATCCTATCGCGCCATGTTTCTAGAAGCACCGGTACCTTATGTAATCATCGATGATTCGTCGAGAATTATTCATGAGAACCGAACATTTAAACGAGCATACCGAAAGCAGGGTTTTGCATTTCAATATTTATCTCAACTCATTTCTCCCACTTCAAAAGAGACTTTCGATTGGATTATAAGACAAGCATCTGCCCAAGATGACCCCATCGCAGCTCAACTAGAACTTGTGATAAAAGATATTTCAACGCGCGTGCAAATCTATCTCAACAGACAACTCGACCAATCTCTGAGTTTTCGCCTGTCGATTATAGATATTACAGATGCCTATAATGCCATGCAACAAATGGAGTTTTTTAGTTTTCACGATATGCTCACCGAAACATATAATCGCTACTATCTAGAAACGGAGTATCGCAGAATCAATGTGCGCCGTTGCCATCCAATAGGTCTTATAATGGCTGATATTAATAGTCTTAGAAAGGTAAACGACGCCTATGGTCACGAGTATGGCGATGTGATTTTAAAGGATCTAGCAAAGCGCCTCAAAGACGTCTGTCGTCAAGAAGATATTGTGGTGCGCCTTGGTGGAGACGAATTCGCAATTTTAATACCCAATATCAGTCAAAGTAACATCGAGTTATTAACGGGTAGACTTACCGAAGCGACCATTGGCTTATCCATACGAGATGCACATCTCACTACGGCATTTGGTTATGCGCTACACAGCGACATCACCATCACACTTGAGCAGCTCATGCATCAGGCAGAAACCCATCTCAACAACCAAAAGCAATTAAAACAAGGTATGCATGATGACTAAATACAAAAGAAGTCAACAGACAATTTTGGCCATTTGGATTGCGCTTATTGTATATGCATTCCTCTTCGCCCCACTTGCTTCAAATGAGTTAGAACACACGATTAAAGTGCTTACGATGCAAAACGCATCAGAAAACATGGTGCTCTTTGCAATCTTTAGTCTCATGGGGTTATGGCCAATGATTTTAGCACCTCTCTTACTTTACACGAATCAATACAAAGTGCGTCCATGGCCCTTTTGGTTTTTGTCCTTTGGATTGGGATTTTTCGCGCTCGCACCCTACATTGCACTGCGAAAAAAAACTTGTAGCTCTGAGCTTCCGCATCGTCCCCGATGGTGGAAGTGGTGGCGTTCAAAAATGCTCACCAATATTTATGCCATTGCAATGGCCTTTTTGTCTCTTTTTTTCTTATCTTTAATGGTCTTCTACAAAGATCACGCCGCATACTTTGAGCTTTTTAGAACTTATCGCTTTGTCCATGTGATGACACTTGATTTTCTAGCTTTGCATGCACTTGCCGTATTTTTGATATACAATGATCGCACAAAAAAAGGAGCAAGTAGCCAGATTGAAGATTTCCCAATATTTGTGAAAATTGCAGTCATTACCTTACCGGCATTTGGTCCAGCTATTTACCCTATCCTAAAAAATCGCTATTCCAGAGTGTAAGTTTTTTCTTTGTAGACATAAGCCCCAACCTCTTTTAAAACAAGGGTTGGGGCTTTCCATTTTTAAACTGCACTTTTTTATAAACTGCACTTAATCACTTCACCAAATTGCTCTAAAGCCATAGCTGGAGTGACCTCTGGATAGGCAGATTCTCGATTAATGCCAGAAAGTAGCTGGCCACCCGTTGAATAAACAGAATAGATGCGGTTGTCAAAATAACTCTTCATCCCTGAATTTTGAACAACATGTCCTCGGAAAAGTACGTCGATGCCAAACTGAGCGCTAAAATGCGTGAAGTGTATATCTAAGAACTTGAATCTTCCTGTATGCCAACGCATGCTATTGTCGTCTTCTGAAGGATCAGACCAAAGCATGTTTTGGATGCGCGAACGCCCGATTTCATCAATGGCATCTAAGGCAGTTAGACTGGCAATACACGGCAATTTTGAGAACCAGTGGCGTGGATCGATTACATCTTCTTGCGCCCCTACTAGCACCTCAGAAAACACTTCTTTATCGGTGAGTGGCCTTGTAAAAACAGACGGCCTTGGTATGCCACCGTGCACTGCCATAAACACCTTGTCTTGAGATAACCAAGCGCAAACTATGGGAAGAATATCAAAAAAACTCATATAATCATGAAAAAATGGCGCTTGAGATTTGGCCATTCCCAGCTCATAATGTCGCAATAAGTGTGGGAAATATTGCAAATGGTCTTCCTCAGCCCCCACAAAATATGGTGTTTTAACCACACCGTTATGCTCCACATAACCACCATCGTGATTTCCCTTTAACAAAACAACATTGTCAAAAAACCATAGTTTCAAGGCCAAAAGACAATCTAGAAGTCCAAGATGATTACTTCCACGATCTACATAGTCACCCAAAAATACCAAGGTAGGTAAATCTGCACTTTTGTCTGATTGCCTATTAAATAGTTCAGAAATTTCAACGATTCTCATCAGTGATATGGAATCTGCGTGCAGATCTCCAATAATATATTTAGGATTGCTTGTCTTAGGCAAAATGCAAATCTGATGCGCTGTGACCGGCTCGTTCCAATCTGGAAGATTGCTTAAGAGCGTCTTGAAGGAGGCTTCCTTTTGCATGCTTTCACTTAAATGGACTTTGCGCTGAACAGGGCGCACATTTAAATTTTGAACTTGTATTTCGAGCATCATTTTTCGCTGCAATGCAATTCGTAAATCCGTTGGCAAATCTTCATTTTGTTGTAACCAATTTTTAAAGGTCTCTAGATCACTTTTTCTATGGATTAAGTCTAACAATACTGAAAATGGATCATTAGTCTTATAACTAGTTTCACTCATTTTAATGGCACCCAATCTTTGCGCTCGATGATAATTTTATGAAGAGGCATTGGTATATGAAGCGCTTTGTGATTCTGAGAATCGTAGTGTGTCCATGCAGACTGACCTTGCTCCCATTTTTCAACCGTCTGAGGATCGACAAGCAATTGTCTTCCAATCGCTGCTAAATCCATCATTTGTAGCGCTTGCGTCGCATCTTTGACAGTACAAATCCCCCCTACACCAATAAAAGTTTTTTTGCCCCTTACCCGTTGAAAGATTCTCTCTAATACAGGTTCCTGTGTGCCGCGTATACTTGGTGCCGAAAAACTTGACAGCGACACATGTAGATAATCAAGTCCAGTATTCACGAGTTGATCGATTAAATAATCGGTGTCTGACAAAGTGATACCTGGCTCCGAATTCTCTTCTGGACTAAAACGATATCCGATAATAAATTTCTTTGCATCCGCTTCTGGAAATGTGTTTCTAGCATCTTCACAGGCTTTTACAATTGCCAGGGGAAAGGCTACGCGCCTTTTAATATCTCCGCCCCATTGATCTGTCCTCTGGTTTGAATGTGGAGAAAAGAACTGCTGAATCAGATACGTGTTCGCTCCATGAATTTCTATGCCGTCGTAACCGCACCGATATGCACGTCTGGTGACATCGTAGAAGGCATGAATTTCTGCTTGGATTTCTGCTTCTGTCATGGCCTTGGGAATCTGATCTAATTCACGCTTTGCTGGTATTGACGATGCCGACCATGTAATCCCATCGGGCATTAATGATGGTACCGCTTTTCTTCCTGCATGAAACACTTGTAAGATTGCCTTTGCACCCCCTGAATGTATCACTTCGGCTAAACGCTTTAATGACGATTCCATGTTGTCTGAACCACCGAAAAATTGGCCATAAAAGCCCTTTCCGTGGGGGGTTACATAAGTTGTCGCCGTGATAACCATACCAACTCCTGAGCTCCGTGCTCGGTAGTACTCAATTTCTTCATCTGAGAGTTGGCCAGTTGTTTCTCCACTCCAGGTTGTCATCGGTGCCATAACCAGACGATTCCTTAAAAAAACCGAATCTTTAATCTCAAAGGTATCAAATGGTTGAATAGCTTTGTTCTCTAAATTACGATTCATTCTGTATACCTACCTTTTATGATTGCCTCTATTTATTCTATCCATTGGGATAGACATAGGGATTGTCAAAGGGTTCAATGGACTTAATAGACTGAAGCTTTAACATCGGGAGCTCAAATGAAGAACCAGATGCCTCGTCTTTATACTCATAATTTGATATTGTTCCCGTTACTTCTACCCAACTATCGTCTGAGTACTGACTCAGCGACTCATCCCCCTCTACAAGTATCCCCATCACACCAGCATCAGAGGCACAGCAGGTAATCAACAATCTGGCGACCACAAGTTGTTGATCAGAAAAGCGATCTTGTCTGAAGACCAAACCAGAAAAGGACATCGTCTCACCGATTCTGTTTTTAAAAGTGGCCTGCAAATTTGTCAGTTCACTGTAAAAAGGATCACTAGATTGCACCTGAGTCGTTGGCTCTTTCTCGCCTTCTAACGCATTCACAGGTGCTTCTACAGATGTATTTACACCTTGACCAAGGAGTATTGGCTTATTTGACAGAAGATCCGCCGCCATGGTTTGAGGCCTAGTTGCAGCCAGTAAAAGAGGCACAATGAAGATGATGTAGCCCCACTTGATAGGTCTTTTACTACGAAGTTTACTGCTTCTCATTACAAACATTTGATGAATAATCATCGCTAACAACATGCCACATCCAGCCCAAACAAACACATACATCCTCGGATGTAATAAATATACAATCCGACCGGATATCAAAAGTTCGAGCAACATAAAGAGAAAGCCAATGAGTATAAAGAGCCATATACCGTTGTGTACTTGTGCCTTTAACTGTATTTTCATATGTCCTCCACTAGAAAAAGAGCGTTACGAGCATCGCCATTGTAAAACATACTGCTGCGATGGTGGCGATTAAGCGACGCACAAATCTTGCATTAAAAGCACTTAGAAGCATAAGTGTATTCTTAATATCAATCATAGGCCCGAAAATCAAAAATCCTAGGAGTGAACCTTGGGTAAACTGATATCTGAAAGTACTCGCCACAAAAGCATCTGCTTCTGAGCACAGCGACAGAATAAACGCTAGAGCCATCATTAAAAGCACAGATGCAATTGGATTGCCACCTGCAGAGGTCAACCAAACACGCGGCACAAAAACCTGTAGTGCTGCAGAGACAAAAGCGCCTAAAATCAAATATCTTCCCACATCGTAGAGTTCATGTTGCGCATGTCCGAGAACCTTAAAAACTACAGACTTAAAGGTTAGGTTTTGTTTTGATCCACTACGAGCCCCTTGAGTGGCCGCATCAAACGCGACATTGACTTTGTTGTTCATAAC
>CALFXQ010000003.1 GCA_937958285.1 uncultured Fusibacter sp.
GATCTTCACGAAAGTCGCTACGAAGTAGCTTTAGAACCCCATGGTCACTTTAAATGTCTCGTTTGTGGAGAAATCACTGACTTCCCACTGGCACACAAAGACTTTGAGATTCAGGAGCTGTCGGGATTCAAAGTAAAAGAGGTCCATACTACACTTTATGGTACGTGTAGTCGATGCCATGGACATTAGCCCCATCTATTAGTGTTGAAAATGAGGGCTATTGGTTCAGGCTATCGCCTTTGGCATATGCGCTTAAACATGGTGTGCTCAGACCATCGTATGCTCAGACCATAGTGTGCTCAGACCATAGTGTGCTCAAAAATGTACCTACTTGTGGATTGTCTGGTTGACGCATATCCGCCGGAACTGGATTTGAATAGGTGCGCAACACTCGCGTGGGCTTTTCTGAAAGCACCACCACTTGGTCTGCCAAGAGCGCAGCATCGAGGGCGTCGTGTGTAATCATCAGTACAGTCTTTGCGCGTTTTGTGTAAAGCGCTTTAAAGGCGTTTACCAGGTCGAGTTTTGTTCTAAAGTCCAACGATTTAAAAGGTTCGTCTAAGAACATTAAATCTGCTGGAAATAGAAACGCGCGAACTGCAGCCAGCCTCTGCTGCATCCCACCACTTAACTCATCTGGGAAATGACTTTCGTACCCTTTTAAGCCTACCGCATCGAGAAGATCGGCAATCTGTGTATCTGCAGCGGCTTTCTTCGGCGTGGTCAACCGCAAGTTCTCCATCACCGTTAGATGTGAGAGCAACCTGGGCTCCTGAAAAAGAAAGCTCTTGGGCTGGGCAAATCCTTTGCCAATAACACCCTCTGTGGGTTCCAAAATTCCCGCTAGCAACTTGAACAAGGTGGTCTTCCCGCAACCCGAAGGCCCCAAAATGCAGAAGATACCACCTTTTGGCACTTCAAAATTCACCCCATCTAACACCCATGCATTTTGATCATAAAAAAACTTAAGATGATCTACGGTGAACAACATACCAACGCCTACCTTTCATCAAAAGCCACTTAATTACTAAGAGTACCGCATCTAGAAGCACTGCCAGCACAATAATCCAAAGAGTGATGGCCAATAGCCCTTCTGTATCGAGATAGTTTCTAGCCTCAGACATCATTGCACCAAAGCTGTTCGAGGGCAGTGACATGGCTTCCGCGGTAATTACAGCCTTTATATTGAGTCCCATTCCCGTCAAACACGCCGCAATCCAATATGGAAAAAGGGCTGGGAAATAGATGTGTCTCAAGCGCTGCCAAGTGTTGATGCTATAGAGCGTTGCCATTTCAAGCAACTTCTGGTCTACAGACGCTACCCCTGCCATTGTGTTGGTATAAATTAGAGGGAATACAATTAAAAAAGATACCCACACCGCGACCCAATCAGTGGCCACAAAGAGCAGCAAGTACAGGATGATACTCATAACCGGTACTGATCTTAATAATTGAACAGCCGGATAGATTAGTTGCTGAAGCGGCCGCCAAAGACCCGCAGCAATACCAAATACAGAGGCCGTTAGTAGTGCCACAGAAAAACCCAGTAACCCTCGACCCAAAGAACCCATAAATGCCGACCAAAAAACTTGCGCCTCTACAGGATCGCCCCAGGCCATCCGCGCAAAGCGCGACAAAACCGCCATGGGCTCTGGTAAAATCAGCGCTCCCGCTCCCGTGCTCATACCGCTTTGAACCCTTAAAGCGCTAACTTGCCACAACACACCAATTAAAAGCACACCTAAAAACACGAAAAACACATCGCCAAAGGCCACCTGAAAGGTGGCCTTTGACTTATTGATATTGGCTTTTCTCGTAAAATTTTTAGTAGTCTGTGAAGACGTCCTCATAAAAATCCTCTCCGGGCATTTTGCCGCCAATGGTCTTTGGTTCAAAGTCCATCAATACTTTTAAGTACTTTTCAACAGCTGGTTTTGAGGCAGAAGCCACTTCGAATCGGTAAGCACTTCTGGGAATCGCCTCGGCTAAAATTTCCTTAGAGAAGTTTAGCGCTGGCAAGCGTTCCACCAAGATGCCAATTGCCGTAGGATTCGCGTTCATCGAGGCAATATCTACTTTGAGTTCTCTTAGAAAACTGCGCACTAATGCTTGTTGTTCTCTTAAGAACGCCTTTCTTACTACCACTGCAGTCATTGGTAGCCCCTGTCCTCCAAAGGCCTTCTGCCAAGAATCCTTCATGGAGAATACCACGCGGGCATTGGGATTTTTAGCGAGTGCCATACTTGTAAAGGGTTCGGGTATGACGGCTATGCCATCCTTTAACTGCCCTGCGCCAATGGTTGTTGCCAAGGTTGCCGCAGAATCGTAGCTAAACTTGTAGCTTACGTCGGTTTTAGGATTTAGGCCATTCGCCTCTAATAGTGCTTTAAAGGCCACCTCTGGTGTAGACCCTTGTCCGAAGATGTCAATCTGCTTGCCCTTTAAATCTGCCCATGTCTTTACTTGAGGGTCTGTGCTCACCACAGACAATAAACCCCACGTGTTAATGGCCACCATTACCACTTCACCCTTAGACTGATTGTAAACAACCGAGGCCATATTGGTGGGCATAAAGGCAATATCCACTTCGCCCTTTATCAGTTTAGCCGGAAGCAATTGGGGATTTGCCAAAATCTCATAAGACATCTTGGCATTCTCGCCAAGATAGCTGTTGTCGATAAGCTGTGCCATTGCAACACCTGTTGGACCGTTTAAGGTAGCAACCCTAAAAGGGGCTTGCTTATTGCTCTCAATGGTGAGCTGATTGCCAGAAAGCACCATAGAAACGCCGAAGATTTGCTCTATGGCATGAGCAGGCACAAGGGTCCTGCCGTTTTTCAGCACAGCGGGTTGATCTAAGCTAAGTCTCTTTTTATTGACTGTGAATGTGGTGTTGCCCAAGGCCAGTCTCGCTTCTACTTTATCGCGTATCACCACAATGGCATTTGTCTTGCCGTCGTAGCCAAGAGACACGCCCATGGCCTTTGCCACATCGCGTATTGGAAGCATAAGCGTATTGCCAACGCGCTCGGGTTTAATGTTCGATTGAGCGGCGAGCGGTTTGCCGTCAAGTTTTATCTGTACATCGGCATAGGCCACTTGCATGACTAATGCCATAATCATTACAGCGACCAACAGCAAACGCTGACCGCGCTTTAAAACATCCTTCTTAAACATCTATTGCCTCACTTTCCAACAAGTATGCTTAACTACGCAAATGATATTTAGTCTCAATTGCCAACCTAGCGTATCACAGCCTACTTGCGTTGTCAATAATTTAACACACTCATTCCAAAACCTTAACTTATACCTGCCCATGCAATACCCTTGCTATGAACCTGTTAAGCCTCCGTTAGGCGCAGCATTGCATCGGCGTATATGCGCACCAACTGATCAAAATCCGATTTAGTGATGTGCTCATCTGCTTGATGCATCGTGTCTTGACTGTGGGAAAACAGTGGACCAAAGGCGACAATGCCAGGAATAGAACGGGCATAAGTACCACCACCTATACTGATTGGCTCCGCCTGCGCATCGCCGGTGTGGGCGCGGTAAACCTCCATTAACGTCTTGACCAGTACGCCATCTCTTTGGTGGACAATTGGCGCCACCGCTCGACCTTCCTCGAGAGTCCAACCCACCGACGCAACCCGAGCTTTTACCTCGTCGTTATACACGTCTTGTCCGGTGTATGTCACTGGGAATCGCACGTTGATGTGCAGCATAAGCCCATCGATATCCATATGCACTTGTCCCACATTGAGGGTTAGCTTACCCGATGGTTCATCGGAAAGCCCCATGCCCAAGCCTTCGCCGTAATACTCCAAACCTATAAGTTTATTATAGGCCTTAATCGCCTGGCCCATATCGCCATCTCCCAAGGGCAGGTGTCCTAAAAAGGACATCATATAGCTCACGGCATTGTGTCCCGCCTCTGGGGTAGACGCGTGCGCCGAGGTTCCCTTTAAAATCAGAGTGACCGGATATGAGACGTTATCTACATGCTCTGGCGCATCCCAAGAAATCGAAACAGGGTGGTGCTTCTCAAAGTCGGCGATGGCCGCTTTTAAGATTTCTAGTCCATGTCCTTCTGCAGGATTTAAGTTGAGCTGCGCTTCACAAGTATCTGGCACCATATTAACAGCAGTTCCGCCATTTAACGAGAGCAGCTCGATTTCATTTAGGCTGCGGCTGCGATGAAAGTTCTCTTTTAGCTTAAAAGAAGTGATGCCCTTTTCTGCGTAAATTACCGGGAACTCTGCATCTGGAGTAAATCCCAATACAGGTGGCTTTTGGGTAAGATTGTAGTGCGCCACGCACTTAGAGCCCGTTTCTTCGTTGAGTCCAAAAATGAGACGTATGCTGCGATTGAGAGGCAAACCCGAGTCCTTAAGGGCCTTAAGGGCATAGAAACTCGCCACCGCTGGGCCCTTGTTGTCGAGTGCACCCCTACCCACAATCCGATCTTCGAGGATGACGCCGTCAAAGGGTTGGTGGGTCCAATAGTTACCGGCAGGCACCACATCTAAGTGGCAAAGCACGCCGATATACTCCTCATGACTGCCGTACTGCAAGTATCCCACGTGATTATCTAGGTTAACAGCCTCAAAACCCTCGGCAGCCCCAAGAGATAACAGAGCATTAAGGGCATCAACGGTAGCCTGACCATAGGGAATACCCTGGCCGACAAGACTGCCATCGAATACACTTGGGTACTTTAATAACTGTGAAAGGGTTTGATACATTTGTGTGTTTGTAGCAAAGGGAAGTGCCAGAGCACGTTGATAAGCATCCATAAATTCCTCCTGAGTTTTGATTTAGAGTTTTGATTTAGAGTTTTGATTTAGAGTCCCGAAATCCGTTTATGTACCTGGTTTTCAGCGATATTCTTCTCGTTTTTATCATATCAAATTCCCCAGTGAATTCAATCTGTAATTTAGCCAAACCCTAAGCCCAAGCATATGGTCAAAATTTCGGTGTTTATTTTTCATTGTTTGGGGTATAGTATCTATAGGTTTACCTATGCAGAAAAGGTGGTATCCCATGAGAATCGAACCCACAATCCAGAGACTGGCCACCGGCTACCGTATCAATCAAGCCAAAGACGACCCCGCCGGTCTGGCCATCAACCAGCAACTCGTTTCACAAATAGGCGGTCTCAATCAAGGGCAGCAAAACAACGGACAATCGCAAGACGCTTTAAAGGTTGCAGATGGGGCCTTGTCGGGCATCAACGACAATCTCAATCGCATGCGCGAACTCGCTGTTCAAGCGAGTAACGGCATCCTTACTGGCGACGAACGCAATATTATACAAGACGAAATTAACGCCCTAAAAACAGGCATCGCCGAACAGGTTAAAGGCGCACAGTTTAATACTAAACCCCTTCTTGACGGCTCCTTCTCCAACGTGGCTACGGGAACGCAAGCCAGTGGCACAGGGGCTCAACTCAATCTGCCCGATATGCGCCCAGATGCTTTGGGTATAGGCAGCTTCGACGTCACTGGGAATTTCAGTATCGACACCATCGATTCCGCATTAAAACAGGTGTCACAGGCCCGTGGTGCAGTAGGCAGTCAGCAAAATGGCCTCGAAAGCAATCAAAGATCAAATGCCATTGCAGAAGAAAATATGACTGCGGCCAGTAGCAGAATTGCAGATGCAGATATTGCCAGTGAGGTGGTTAAACTCAATCAGGCAAATATCACCCGCCAATATCAAACACAGATTCAGCGCCTACAACAAAATCAGCAACGCTCCACTCTAGACTTGCTGCTCTAGATTAATTCATGACTGCATCACCCATAAGAAAGACCCCTCAGTCACTTAGATCTGAGAGGTCTTTTTGATTTTGTGCTTTGCTGTTTACAAACCAACCATTACTGCAAGAGCTACCACTACACAGCCGATAACAAAGAGAATGCCTTGGAATTTAAGTTGGAACTTTGCCCACTTCGTCCACTCAATACGCGCAACACCTAAGCAGCCCATCAGCGATGCAGATGTAGGCACGATTAAGTTTGTAAAGCCATCGCCCAATTGAAATGCCAAGACGGAAACATCTTTAGATACACCAACAAGTGATGCCAGTGGTGCCATAAGCGGCATTGTAATCGCAGCTTGGCCTGAACCAGATACCACGAAGAAGTTGAAAATTGATTGGAAGATGTACATAATGACTGCTGTAACAGTCGCTGGAAGTCCATGAAGAACAGAGGCCATGCCGTTGAGGATGGTGTTCATTACTGTGTTCGTGGCTGCACCTGTGCCACCAAGTACTAAAATAATACCCTTTGCCATACCCACTACCATTGCAGCGCCAAGAAGATCGGATGCACCTGTTCTGAAGGAGCTGGCGATATCGTTTACTTTCATATCTTCGAGTTTGAAGATAACACCGATAATACCCGAAACTAAACCAATCGTAAAGAAAATTGTCGCAATTTCTGGGAAGTAGTACTCATGTGTTTTAACACCCCAGATAATCCAGCCCAAACCAATGACTAACGTGCTTAGAACCATGCCATGCGCAAAGTTAAACTGCGTATGCTTCTCTTCTTTAGCTTTATATTCATTTCTAAAATAGTTGTCTGTTAAATAAGAAGGCGAAGACTCTGGATTCTTTTTAACCTTGAGTGCCCACCACATTGTTACTACGATACAAAGGAGTGTGAAAAAGGCCCACATCGCCATACGGAAGCCACTGCCGCCACCGACTTGAACACCTGCAATACCCTGAGCGATAACCACCGAGAAGGGATTCATCCACGATGTGGCAAAACCAATTTGCGTTGCACCATAGGTAATCATGACACCTGTGATGCCATCGTAGCCCAGTTTAACCATAACGGGCACTAAGATGAGCGCAAAAGGTATAGCCTCTTCACCCATTCCAAATACTGCGCCACCCAATGAAAAGAGTACGATCATCACTGGAATAATCAATATTTCTTTGCCTTGAGTTACGCGAATCATTTGGAAAATACCGTTCTCCACAGCACCTGTTCTTAAGACGATACCAAATGAGCCGCCAACAATGAGAATAAAGGCCATAACGCCAACCGCAGAACCCCATTTATCGCCTGAAACAAAGCCTTCAAAAACATAGTTTAAGAAACCAACTTCACCCCATTTTTCAAAAATCTTAATATTTGAGGTTTCGCCTTCTGTAATGTACTTTCCATAAACCTGGACGAGCTTCACATCTTCGAAGTCGATTGCTTTTGCTTTTTCTTTCTTGGTATTTCCGATTTCTTCCTCACCTAAATACACATAGACACGAGAATCGCCAGTGGCATCGATCTTGTATGCTTTATCGCCTGCTTTATACTCGATCATTTCACCATCGTTAAGTTTCGCCACCACCTGATCTTGAGCGTTCTTGAGCTCATACCCGATGTCGAATCGACCCGTTGGAATAACCCAAGTAAGCAATGCGGCCAAGAGCACAATGAAGAAAATAATGACATATGTGTCTGGCATTTGAATCTGTTTGACTTCTTTGACTTGCTTTGACATGTAAGTCCCCCTATTCAAGTGTGAAATATGATTTCAAATTGATATAAAGCAAGACCGATGCCAATTCTTTCTTTCATACTACCTGTCTGACATATTTTTAATAACCCAAAGACAAATTGAGTATTTTGAAGTGTTGTGTTGGAGATTATCACATGGTAGTTTATTGGTCAAGGCCCCTTGAAAACACCCTTCAAATCCTCTCTTGAAGGATCAGACAAACGTTTGCTCATTGAATGGTCTTGTAATGGTCACTTAATGGCTTCCATTCCTTTTAACGTCAGATGAACACCCACTTTTCCTCGGCCAAGGGTCACATATCCCTGTAGTTCAAGTTGTTCTAAGCGATGTCGCATTTGATACTTTGTGAGCGCAAAGGGTGTTCCCATGGTGTAAGCCGCTAACTTCTCTCGTCCACATGGCTCTTTTTGCCGACTATAGCTCTCAATCGCCTTTAAGATAAAGTGCTCTTCTTCAGTGAGCACACTCTCATTAGACTGGGCAGCAAATTTTGGAATCCTTTTAAAGGTTTCAGGCATATCTTCTAAGGTGAGGGTCTCGTCTTCCGAAACGGCAAGCATGTAGCTCAAGCAGTTTTTAAGCTCCCGCACATTGCCCGGCCAATGATGGGCCATAAGGGCATCTGTCACTTCTCGAGACACACGTACAGATTTTAAAGACTCAGATTTAAGCATGGCCACCATTAATCTCGGCACATCGCCAAGTCGCTCCCTTAGGGGTGGCAATTGAACATATCCCATCTGTAGCCTGTAAAAAAGATCTTCTCTAAAAGTGCCCTCAATCACCTTTTTATATAAGTCCTTATTGGTTGCTGCCACCACGCGCACATCCACCCTTTTGATTTCTTGGGCGCCAATGCGCATTATTTCACCTTCTTGCAGTACGCGAAGTAGCCTTGCTTGCACTTTTGGCGAAACGTCGCCAATTTCATCGAGAAAAAGGGTGCCACCATTGGCTTGCTCAAAAAGACCTGCCTTACCGCCTTTTCTCGCGCCAGTAAAGGCGCCGTCTTCATAGCCAAAGAGTTCACTCTCTACTAAATCATCGGGCAGCGCACTGAAGTTGATTGCCAAAAAAGGACCATTTACACGGCTAGATGCTCTATGCACTGCACTGGCAAACAACTCCTTACCCGTGCCACTCTCACCATGTATTAAAATCGTCAGTTGTGATTTGGCGAGCTTCGCTAAAATGCGCTTAGCGCTGAGCACCGCCGCACTTTCACCTACAATATGATCAAAGTCGTACTTTGCCGTAAATCCCTTGCGTGCCAGCTCTTGTTGAAGCACCCGATGCTCTTCTAATATTACATCTGGACGTTTGAAAGAAACAATTACATCGCCAGAAGAGGTCCACATCCTGCTAACAGAAACCTCAACCCCTTCTAGGCTCACTACACTCACATCGCGGTAGTCGCTATTTGGCTGTGCATCTTGGTCTTTTGAGGCATGCTCTTGGTACAAGTAGTCAATTAAAGCCTTGTGAGGCAGCGCAGCCTTTAACTGCCTTCCCACCACAGCGACTTGCTTAATACCCAGTAACTGGCATGCATAGTCGTTGACCATGCGGATTTCGCCTTGGGGATTATACACCAACAAACCTTCTTTTAGCCCATCGATAACGCGTGTAAGTTGGACATTCAGCGCCTGAACTTCGCGCCTCGAGTCTTCTACCTCTTGTCGGGACGCCGCTAAACGCTTGGCAACCTTGATGATTTTTTCTAAATAGGCCTGTGAATATTGCCCCGCCTGGCCATCGCCGTCATCTAAGGCCATGAGCACTTGGGTGACAGTCACGAAATCCAACAACCTAGGACCGATATCGTAAATAAGCTCTACAGTATCGGGCACTTTGTCGCTTTCACCTGGCGTTATCGCCACTTTTATTTGCGCAGATGGCAAGGGTGCACCTGGACAATACGGCACATAGTGAAGGTGATCTAGCCCTATCGACTGCAAATTCTCGACGACAGCGCGTGCAGTCTCCATTAAATCGTTTACCAAGACCACTTCAGTCCCCACAGGAATTGCAACAATTTGATCGATGTAGTCGTAATTGACCGTTCGCCCTGCCACAATTGTCACACAGTCAGACCGATAGCAGCCCATGACTACTAAATCATCTCGCGTCAATTCGCTAGACAAGAGCACAACGTGATCTTCAACAGGTTCTGTAATGCCCTCTTCGATGGCAAGCAGTCGCATTCTATCTCCGGTTATATATTCACACAGCTGATCTCTTAATGCTTTTGCCGTGTTCAATGAGCCCGCAACAATTGTTATTCGCTTTTCGTTCACTTTTGTTGTACTCCATTTCTGTAGTCAAGATTTCTTTTCAACCAACTTTATCTTACCATTTTAAATCACTTGGCAGAATAAAAATGTTTACTGGACTCCCGGCGCCCAAAGAAACTTAGGCACTTTGATTATGAAATCGTTTTAATTATCTGACAAAGGGGTATATTTCTAACTGCACGATTTTTAAGACCTAAAACGCATTCTTTTGACTCTAGGTAAGGAAGATATAATATGATTAAAATCGAAGAAAAAATAAAGGAAGTGCTTCACAATAGCGAATTTAATCCTG
>CALFXQ010000004.1 GCA_937958285.1 uncultured Fusibacter sp.
TATTGATTCTCACAATTCTTATATCAAGTTTCTCATTCAATTTTGATTGTCTCTCTAGAAGTTTTTCTAAATTTAAATTTGCATATCTTTTAATGCCCTCAGGAACATTTGAACTATTAACAACCTCATAAGTGCTGATAATTCTGCCAGTATTATTTGCACTTTCTCCAATCATGTCAGAAATGTGTCTTTCTTCATCGATTTCTCTTCGCATTTTTGCGTTTCCTAAATCGAACAACCCATTTAGTGCACCTGATATATCAATATTTACTGGTGAATTATAGCTCATAGATGTAATCTTTATTGCATCGATATCAATAAAATCAACTAAGGGAAAAACACCTTCAGTAGACTTAAAAAAAACCATTGGTCGTACATAGTTTGAAATAATATGCCAAAAATGATCAGGATTTTCACTTTTAGTGGTTAAAACTTCATACTTTTCATCATTGTAGTTAAATGTGTTTTCTAATGTTCTTGTTGGGAATAAAGAAGCCGACGATTTAGCAACTAAAAACTGCGAATCATAAGCTCCATTGGCTGATAACTCACATATTCTCTTTATTATTAAAAGTTTATTGTAATTATTACAAAACTCTTCTATATAATGATTGATTGACCACATCGGAACGTTTTCAGTATCATGTCCAATTAGTTTAATGGATCCTAACGAATTTTTTGGTATTAAATAATCTTTCAAATTTGAATCCTCCTGATTAATGAGATTTCTTTACAACAAACTTGTAGATTTAAGAACACTCAATATTAAACACAATCTCATCATATCAGAAAATCACTTATTAAAATACATTTCATAACAATAATACACAATTTCCGCTCTTGTGTTAAGCAACTACTGGACAATTTGTCCAATAGTCACCAATATGCAATTAAATTATTTCTTCATCCTCAACATACATTTCATCATCAATATAATCAGCCTCATCAACTTCTTCATCATAAGCCTTGGTTTGCTTTGGTTTATGAATCTTAAAGTACCAACCTGCAATACCTGCAGCAAAAGATGCAGCGATTATGATAATTAAACTGGTGTTATCTTTGATCTCTGCAGGTGGAATTCCATCCTCAGTTTCAATTTTTGTATTTGAATCCTTTGGAGTTTTAGCTTGAATATTATCCTTGGCTGGAGCATCTTCACCTAGCATTAATGAAACACCAGCATTTTCTTCGATAAGGTTTAGAAGGTCTTGCTCACTGACTTCTGTTAACATCCGGACATTATTGTCTGGTTTGCTATGATCAATAATCAAATGAAATACTTTGCCTGATTTAGTTTCAAATGAGATGAACTGGCGCAGCTCTAATGGATTTTTCAAGGCTTTTTCTTCTTCACTTAACATTTCTAGATTATATTCATCACCTTGAGCATTGGAACTTTCTTTAACGGTTCCTTGAGCGGTATTCTGTTTTGTTGCTAATGAGTTAATGGCGTTTTCGTTGCCACCTTCTACAAGATAATTGTTCTTGTCGCTACCATCAATTTGGTATGCTTTGCTACCAAAGTTTGATTCAATCTCTTCTTCGGTAGAGTTGATCACCTTGTATACATCTTCATCTTCTTTTGATTTATTGAGCTGGTCAGCAGGATTATTTGTTTCATCGATTGACTGTGCTGCATTGGCTTCAAATGCATATGCCGGATTAATGGTTAAGGCCAATAGTAAAAGGAATACACTTATGAATCTACTCATTTACTTTGCCTCCAACCGCATCATTTAGGCCCATATAATTACCAACCGCGCTCTTAACAATCATCTGGTACTCTTCCAATGATATTTCTGTCTCTTTAAAGGTTTTGTAGAGCGTTTCTTTTTCATAAACTTCTCTTTTTTCTTCAATGTCAATCAACTTGTCTTGAAGTGCCTTCATTTGCTCTTTTAATTTGACTTGTTCCTTTAGTGTTTTTTCTAATTTCTTATCCATTTTGAATCTCCTTCATCTTTAAGTGATCAATCTGCTTTAAGTGATCAATCTGCTTTTGCAATTTCTGAGGACAAATAAAAATAAGGATTCAGTTTATTGCCCTTTGAATCCCGAATTTCTAAATGAACATGAGGACCAGTGGATTTTCCTGTTGATCCGATGGTGGCAATTACTTGGCCCACCTTTACTTCATCATCTGTTCTTGCTAACAAACTATGACAATGGGCGTATAGAACTGTTTGCTTAGAATTATTCTCTTCAACGATAATAAAGTTCCCGTAGCCATTGGCATCATATCCGGTTTGAATGACTTTTCCTGCAATAATCGTAACTAACTCAGTCCCAGTTGGTTTTGCGATATCAATACCCGCATGAAATGTTACCTCATTTGATATGGGGTCTAAGCGGTAACCAAATGGACTCGACAATGAATCTTTCCACTCTTCTTTTATGGGACTTGGAAAGCGTATAAAATTACCACTTGTGGACAATAAGCTTGAATAAAAATCCCGTTCTTCAACATTAAGCTGAGACATCAAAATTTGATTTAAATCGGTGGTTGTCAAATTTGTTTTTAGTAGATGCCAGTCATATTCTTCCTCACTGGTTGTTATAATAATTGCACCGGTTACAGGATTGATAGTTGTATTAGTAACGGTTCTATGCCTTGTTTCAACTTTTGACACTAAGCGATAAGTATAGTTTAAATCAAAAATTCTACTGAGTTCATTACTTATATCAGCTATGGTAAACTCGCCAAACTTAGCAGTTAAATAAGCTGCAATTATTTGCGGATTATGACCTATCGCATCCACATCGTACTGGTACTCATCATAACCAGAATGTGATGACTCAATATGATTGATTGCATATAACAAATCAGCTTCCAGTCTTGTGTATAGTACATCAGTTCCCGTAACAACTAGATCACTCGATTGATAGGATGTAGAAACAATGGAACTGACAGCCCCAGTAAAAGCCTGCACCATTGCTAAGGTAAGCAATGAAGTAACAATAAATATGAACATTGGACCTACCATATAGATGGCAAATTTCTTTAATCCTTTTGTCACCCGCTCCTTTACCTGCATTAATACATTTTTCAATCGATCCTTTATACCCGTGTTGAAAGCAGACTGTCTACCATTCACATAGTGTTTTTTTATACTACGCTTTTGTTGGCTTATTTTGGTTTTCTTGATGTTACCATTAGAACCTATCTGCTTAAAATAGGAAAGTTTCTGCTTAGTCTCTTCTGGCTTAAACAAAACATTGAGCTTGTCTTGTGAGGCTTCAAATTTCAGTTTGGGCTGTTTTGTTCTGTTAGCTCTACCGACTACTTTTTTTACTAGTGAAACACCCTCTTCAGTCGCTAAAACAGCTGAATTTTCATCAGATTCCTTTTGCTCATCTAACCGTCCATAGTTATCTGTTGTATTTTTAATGGCAACGGGTAGTACAAGTCCTTTATGATGCAACAGCTTCTTATTAAACTCATGGGAACTTGACTTGTTTTGTTTATAGGTCGTGTTTTTTTCTGATCCAAGATGTGTTTTAAATTTACCTTTATCAATAACGCTAGCAGAGCCTTTGTAATTTGGAGATTTCTGATTATTCTTTTTATAGTTTTGTAGATCATCTATTCGAGGTTTGGGTACTGCGTCTAAACGAGTTGCCTTATTAAGCGTTTTCCTGAATCTTTCTTGAAGCTTTTTCTTATCCGTCAATCACCCACCACCAATCTAGTACAACTTAATTTTTGGGTATTTTCTGATTCTAATTCCACCGAATTCGGGGGAATTAAAAAAACACCTATCATAGAATAAGTGTTTTAAACGTCGTGGTCACAGCAATATTTATGACTTTTTCAAGGTGTTAAATTCATTCCCATCCTCAAGAATCATCATTTGCTGGATTGCGATTTTATTCAGTTTTACGAGTCTATCAGATTGTGACATACCATCATTGATAAGTACTGAATTAATGTTTTCCATGTTAGATAAACATATGAGTTCAGTAATTGAGGCATAATCACGCATATTGCCCGTTTTATCTGGATTTTCTCCTCTCCACTCTTTGGCTGTTTTCCCGAATAACGCCACATTTAGAACATCAGCCTCATTGGCATAAACAAAGTTGATTTGATTTTTAGATAATGTCTCTGGGATTAAATTTTGTTTAATGGCATCAGTATGAATACGATAATTCACTTTGGCCAGTTCTCTTTTAGCAGACCAGCCTATTAATTTTTGTTCTTCTTCTTTTAGTTTTTGGAATTCCTTAATTAAGTACAATTTAAACCTTGGTGAAATCCATGTGGCAAACTCAAAAGCAATATCCTTATGTGCGTATGTTCCACCATATCGACCAGCTTTTGCAATGACACCTTTTGATTTTGTTCTTTCAGACCACTGTTTAACTGACATAATAAATCGATTCAATCCAGCTTCACTCATTATGACTGCATATTCATCCCTATCAAACGCAGGATTATATATTTCTTCCCAAATTCCTAAAAACTCTATGGTATTTTTATTTCTTAACCATTTTTCAATTAATGCCAATCCATTATCTATATTTCTAACCATATCCGTTAATGAAATATAGTCTTCTTCACTCATGCGAATTACTGTTATTTCATGATCATTTACATTAATTTTAGCCATTCTACACACCCTTTCTATTAAAGTTTAATTCCCTCGAATTCGGGGGAATTAAAACTTATTCTATTCTTAATGACACTATAAAATTATATCATATCGCGGATAAAATAACCTTTACTTTCCCATCTCTTCTGGCTTCGTGGTCATGATGCTATAAAGCATGGTTTCTTTAGGGAATTTATCGATAAAGGGAATTATCACATTGCCGAAAAATAATAGACCTTCGCCTTCATTTGAATTGGTTACATAGGATAATTGGTGCTTTGAAATGTCCAGCTGCTTCGCGAGTACCGCTCGATCTTCTGCATTTTGATTAAGCATGTAAATAAAATCAGAGTTACCAACAATATTGCTCACTTCTCTGCTGGCAAGGAAGTCTTGTACATTTTGCGTAATCCCAGTAGGGATGCCACCCCATTTTCTGAATCGCTTCCATATCTCTACAGAATACTTTGCTGTTGCTTCATCTTTTAAAAGCAAATGGAATTCGTCAATATAATATCTTGTGGATTTGCCTGAATTCCTGTTGATGGCTACACGACCCCAAACAGTCTCCTGCACGATCAGCATGCCAAGCATCTTCAAAGTGCTACCGAGCTCTTTGATGTCAAAACAAACAATGCGATTGTCAATATTCACATTTGTGTGATTGTTAAAGACATTCATAGATCCCAAAACATAAATCTCTAGCCTGGTAGCTATGCCTGTTGCTTTATCATTGTTTTGCTTCATTAAGATATTATAAAAGTCTTCGAGTATGGGCATATTCTCTTTTATTGGATGCTCCATGTAACGTTCGTACATGTTTCTAACGCAGCGGTCAATAATCGATACCTCTTCACCATCAAGTCCAAAACGACCACCTACTACTTGCTCACAAAGGGATATGATAAAATCTGATTTATCTCGTATCGGGTCATCTTCGCCGTTGTCCAGGTTAATATCGAGGGGATTAATAAAATCTTTGCTATTTGGTGAAAGTTTGATGACTTGGCCACCTAACTTTTGAACCAGTGGATAATATTCAGCTTCTGGGTCCGATATGAAAATATCATCATTTGTAATTAAAAAGGCATTGGTAATCTCGCGCTTTGCGCTGAACGATTTACCACTGCCCGGTGTGCCTAAAATAAGTCCGTTTGGATTTTTTAGCTTCTTCCTATCAACCATAATCATGTTGTTTGATAAGGCGTTGAGGCCGTAATACAAGCTCTGTCCTTCCATAAATAGCTCTTGTGTTGTAAATGGAATAAAGATTGCAGTGCTCGATGTTGTCAGCGCTCTGTTGATTTCTATAAAATTCTCACCCAGCGGTAGTGTCGATAGAAATCCATTTTCCTGTTGATAATCCAGCCTCCTGACTGCACAATTGTACTTCTGAGCCAAACCACCAACTTGAAAAACTATATTTTCAAGATTTTGCTTAGTTGTCGCTGTATTAAAGATCAGAATTGTTACTAGGAAGAGGCGTTCGTTTCGGCTTTGGAGTTCTTCCAGAAGATTTTTAGCCTCAGTATTGAATGTGACTAGGTCTGTAGGCAGTATGTCCATGTCGTAGCCACTTCTCACTGCTTTTTTCTGCTCTTCGATTTTCATTTTATCAATGTCTGTAATTTTCCTTTTGATCATTTTAATTGCTTGGGTTTGATCAATTGACTTGATATGAAAATTTACCATGACATCGTTATTAATATCTAAAATGTCAGCGAGCATCCGATCTGTCAGTTCCGGTGCCAATATCTGAAGATGACTAACTGCGCCAATTGTTTTACCGATTTTTAGTTGCTTTGAATCAGAAAAATTGAAGGATGTTGGTGCAATGATATCTTTGGTACTCATACCACCATTCCTAACCAGATTCCAGTCAAAATTCAGTTGTTCTTTGCTATCTTGGTTGCAAATTCTATGAAGCAGTTCAATTCTCTCTTTACCAGTTAATGCATATGATTTGACACCCATCACCTTAAAGTTATTGATGATATCTATCTCTATCCGCTCTAGCCTTGGTTTTGCTTTTCTGTAAGTATCACTCTCTATACTGAAGGTGATGTATTTTGTCTTCAAAAGGCCATTATTGCCCTTAGCTAGCTGATTTTGAAGCATGTCAGAGTATTCCTTACGAATGGTATTAAAAGCATCATCTTGCTCATCAATCCGTATTGCATCCAAGAATATGTTGGTATTGGCCGTCATGTTGACAAAGGATAATTGGACCGATATGGCTGCATCAAAATAGTTGAGAAAATCGCAATAGTTTTCAAAAATTAGTGTCTTATCTTCATTTTGAGCCAATAGATAATTGATATCAAAGAATTGAATTGTCTTTGAGAACTTCCGATTGTTGATTTGGCAGATACCATCAGGAAAGATTGCTTTGTATGCCAGTGTATCTTGAACCGTATTTGGCACTTTTCGCTTGGTTTTTTTAGATGTCTTTGTTTCTTTATTATGCGATTTGTCTTTTTTTAAGGTTTTCTTGTTGCTTTTTAATGCCTTTTGATTTTTGGCGAGTTGCTGTTCCCGCTTTTCTCCTTGTTTGTTTTTCACTAACTTGTACCTCACTTTCTTCTGAATGATCTAAGTACGCATAAAAGTTCTGCGACTTATAAACTCTTATTTTGGGGTAGATGAATTTTTGCCGGATTACATGTCCCATGTATTTTTCAAACACGATACCGTCTTTCTCGAATATCGCAACAAAGAAAAATGGAAGGACACAGCCAATCATTAAGAACACTGCTAAGTCATTGCCTATAGAGCCTCTTGTAAACCAATAGACTGGGAATCCAATCGCTGAAGCAATCGAAAATGAGATCAGCTGTCTTAAGGTTAGGTTAAGAGCCACTTTTGTCTTTACCTTGTTTAAGTCCTTTGGAACGGATACAAATGCCATGGTTGAGCCTCCTAATGTGCGTTCATCACTGACTTTGCTAAGCCACTGGTTTTTATAAGAGCAAAGCATAATATAACGGTATATGTCAGTATTGAAAAAATTGTTTTATGAATATTGTCAGTGACAGTTATGGAGCCAACTAATACGGCATAGATCCCTACGCATACCATGATAAAAAAACCTTGTATGCCCAGTGCAAATAAACTTCTTAGGTAGTTACTCCCGATCTGTCCCCATTCTTTATTTACCATTGTAGCCATCGGAATGGCCGCTACTGAACATGCCAGATATATTTCAATCATTCTGCCATATAAAATTACGGTTATGACTATAGAAATCGCCATGATACTGATTTTTACTAAAACTGTTTCCATGGCTATTGTCGCTAGTTCTGCTGTAGATAATAACTTTAACCCATTCACCATTGAAGTAATCGATGAAGAAATATCAATACTCGTGCTGGTATTAATAACGCCTGCTGATGAACTGACAATATGCTGGCCAACATCAAATACTGCCATTACAATATTGAAGGTATTGGTGACAAGATAGATAGCAATTACTGCTTTCATCATCCATCTAAAAAACATCCAAGTGTCAATTTCATTTAAGTTATTTTTCTCCATGAGCATTGATAGTAATTCATAGCATAAGATTCCTGTCATAACAAGCCCAGCAATCGGAACAATGACAGTATCCGATAGATTTTTAATCATATTAAAGATACTGCCATTCCATGCCTGAGGTGTTTTGCCCACCTCAGCAGCAATGGTTCCGACTCTGTCATTCACATCCACTAACAGGCTTATTAAGTTCTGCTCGATTATCCCAATAAGAAGTTCGTTAAAAAACTCTTCAATCTTATCGAATACTCCAAACACAGATTGCTCCTCCTAAATCATCGCTTTTAATAATGGAATGAGTTGAGTAGCAATCAGTACAACACCGCCACCCGCCATTAACTGCTTGACCCCTTGTGATTTTGCTCCTGGATTATCATTACCATACCCTTCGAGTAAGTTGATAATTCCCCATACGCCTAGTCCTGCTCCCAGTGCTGTTACAAGTGTTTGCAATGTGTCGATTGCTGAATCGAAAAATGCCATTTCTATTCCTCCTGTTGTGTTTTTGCCCTTAACAGTTTTTGTTAAGGGATTTTTTATATAGAAAAAGCACCTGTTGAATGTTGTATTCAAACAAGTGCTTAACTATTCGTGGTTATTAAGGTTAGATTACTTTGTTTCTTTACTTCTCTTCAATTCCATTTTCATCATGATAGATAAATTTATCAAAATTAAGTTGCTTTGCAATAATATAGATATCTTTTGAACTTACCTCATTAAACTGTAGAGCTTTCTCTTTTGCATATTGACATATTGAGTCGCGAAATTGATTTAGTTCATCTGAGGTAAGAACATCATTTAGTGTTATGAATGGCTCTCTCTTACTTTCAGTACTTTTTAAGATTTGGTCAATCTCATTTCTTATTAATGCTT
>CALFXQ010000005.1 GCA_937958285.1 uncultured Fusibacter sp.
TCAAAATGAGACATCTCCACTTATCGATTTTTATACAAGAGATGGATTGCTTAAATATCGATGTTTATCAAAATGAGACATCTCCACTTATCGATTTTTATACAAGAGATGGATTGCTTAAAGCCATCGATGGCCTGCAGCCGATTGACAGTGTTTTGACTGCAATCGTCAGCGCACTCGAGGTGTAACGTGATCTACTTAAAATCTCAGCGTGAGATAGGTTTAATGCGTCAAGCAGGGCGCATTGTGGCTTTAACTCACGAAGAGATAAAACATGCAATTAAGCCTGGAATAACGACGTTAGAACTCGACGCTATTGCAGAACGCATAATAAAGAAACACGATGCTATTCCAGCCTTTAAAGGTTATGGAGGGTTTCCTGGATCAATATGTGCTTCGGTAAATGAAGAGGTCGTGCATGGTATCCCCGGCGGCAGAATACTCGTGGAAGGTGACATCATCAGTGTAGATATCGGCGTAAACCTCAATGGTTATTTCGCAGATTCTGCAAAAACGCATGGTGTAGGCATCATATCTGAGAAAGCACAACAGTTGATACAAGTAACGCGCGAGTCCTTTTATAAAGGACTAGAGCACTGTGAGGCTGGAAAGAGGCTTTCAGACATTGGCCAAGCCATTCAACAACATGCTGAGTCTTATGGCTACGGTGTTGTTAGAGATTTGGTTGGACATGGAATTGGTACCGCTTTGCACGAAGATCCACAAGTACCGAATTACGGTCCTGGTGGTAAAGGTCCTAGATTGCAAGTTGGAATGGTCCTAGCGATCGAGCCCATGATCAATCAAGGGACATATCGTGTCAAAACTCTATCTGATGACTGGACAGTTGTGACATTGGACAATTCTCTCTCTGCGCATTATGAACATACAGTAGCTATCACTGAAAACGGCTACGAATTGCTGACAGTCTTATAAGAGGTGACCTATAATGGAAATTTCCACAATTGAGATTGGCCGAGTTGTAATTGCAAAAGCCGGTCGAGATAAAGGTCGAGCACTTGTAATACTGAAAGTCATCGATGCCGATTATATTCAGGTTGTCGATGGCGACTTGCGTAGAATTGAAAAGCCTAAGCTTAAGAAAGTCATGCACTGCGCGATTACAAAGCAAAACATTTTAGATGCGACGTCCAAAACAATGCCTCAAGAATGGAATAATGCTTATGTAAAAAAAGCGCTGAAAGACTTTACTTTACGAACTGAATAGTGTAATATTGGAGGGATGATGATATGTCGAAAAAGGACACCATCGAAGTAAAAGGTACGGTAGTGGAAGCACTGCCAAATGCTACATTTAGAGTTAAACTCGAGAACGATCATGAAGTTCTCGCACATATATCTGGGAAATTGCGTATGAATTTCATTCGTATCCTTCCTGGCGACAAGGTAACATTGGAGCTCTCGCCCTATGATTTGACACGCGGTCGTATCATTTGGCGTGGCAAGTGAAATAAGGAGGCATAGCAATGAAGGTCAGAACATCTGTTAAACCGATTTGCGAGAAGTGCAAGATCATCAAGCGCAAAGGGCGTGTTATGGTCATTTGCGAAAATCCTAAGCACAAACAAAAGCAGGGTTAATGCTGGGTACGATATGCGGGTGCGGCTGCTCCTTTAGGAGAACTAGCATATCTACACATAGATTATGAACCATGCACAAACGTGCACTGCGCATTTTCCTCTCTCTAGAGAGGCATTCAATTAGTAAAGTGACAAGTCATCGGGAGGTGCAATTAATGGCAAGGATTGCAGGTGTTGACTTACCAAGAG
>CALFXQ010000006.1 GCA_937958285.1 uncultured Fusibacter sp.
TCATTTGCTAATTGTATTATCAAATCAATTAGAAGCACATAATAAAACCCAACAACTTACAGATGATGACATCGTCAATTACATCAATCTTTCAAAGAGTGGAATACCCTCTGCAACCACGTTGTTTTTAGGCACAGAAAAAAAAGCGTTCTTTATGTCGCCAAAGCGTTTCATCGATGAAACATACGACCCGCGCGTCAGGTCTTGGTATTTATTGGCAAAGGGTAAACCAGAGACCATTCAGTGGAGTGAGCCTTATCAAGATGTGGGTACTGGCGAATTGGTTATTACTGGATCCTACTATTTGAATTGGGAAAACAGTATCTTTGATGGTGTTGTAGGTGTGGATATTTTACTCAGTGATATTCAAAGGCTCTTGAATGAGTCCCATATTGGCACAACCGGAGAGCTTATGCTCGTGAGTCAGAGAGATCAGATTTTAATAGCAAATGATAGCCAGTTGCTGCAACAGCCATTGGCCGACATTAATCCTGCGCTTCTTGAATTATCAGATGGTGCGCGGTATACCGACGCTCAGTATACATACTTTAAGAGGCAATTAGAGAATGAAGCGTATTATTGTATCGGACGCGTTTCGAACAAAGAGCTTCGCATGCTGTCGATTTTTCTGTTTTTGAGTATCTGTGGGATCGGTGTGAGTATGACGCTGATGGCATTCTATTTTTCGGATAGAATTGCAAAGCGCCTTGCACATCCTATAGTTGCGCTTACAGAGACAGTGAGAGAAGCAAAAAATGGCAGATACGACTTGCAGTGTCAGGCGTCTTCCGATGATGAAGTTGGCGAGTTGATTCAAGGCTACAACGATATGCTTGTAACCTTCAATGAACATCATTTGGAATTGACAGCTCTTTACGAAGAATTGTACGCTTCAGAAGAAACCTTAAAGGCCCAGTACGATGAGCTATACGAAAGTCGGGAGCATATAAGGGCCAGTGAAATGCGCTATCGCGACATCTTTGATGCCTCAAAAGAGGGACTTTGGGCACTCGAGAAAGACGGCAAGTATATACTATATAGTACAGACTGGTATAAATTGTACGATATTATTATCGAAAACCCAACCCTAGAGGATTGGCGCGCTCTTATGCATCCTGAAGATAGGGCACGTGTACAAGCGGCGATCGATCACCATGTGCAATTTAAGACAGATGCATATAGCTGCGAGTTTCGCGTTAAGAACCGAAATAATGAGTATAGATGGATTCATTCTGTAGGCAAGGCCACCTTCGATCAAGAAGGTCAATGGTTGCGTTTAGTGGGTTCTCATATCGATATTACCGAGCGCAAAGAAAACGAAGCGCACATTCATCATTTGGCCTATAAAGATGCACTTACAGATTTAGGGAACCGTTTTGCTCTGCAAGAATTTTTGGAGAGAGAAATTGCTCAGCAACATGAAGGGGCGCTGTTGTTTATAGATATCGACAATTTCAAGTATATCAACGATACCTTTGGCCATCCCCTGGGCGATATTGTTTTAAAAGAGACGGCTAAAAGGCTAAAGGCATTTGTAGATAATGACCTGCAACTGGCGCGTTTTAGTGGAGACGAATATCTGTTGGTGTTATGTGGTATATCTGAACGCTTGGCGATTGAGTCTATTGTA
>CALFXQ010000007.1 GCA_937958285.1 uncultured Fusibacter sp.
TTATCAGAATTGCACAAAAAAAGAAACGACCTGCCTTTGAGGCAGGTCGTTGTGTTTTATTAAAGAACGCGCGTTCTACCCGAGTACACAAGACCTTTGTCTGAGTCGAGGGTGATTAATTGACCATCTTTGAAGATGCTCGTTGCATCGTATGCGCCTACGATTACAGGAATACCTAGGCTAAGGCCCACTATCGCCGCATGTGACGTGTAGCCACCTTCTTCGACGATCAATGCACTTGCCTTTTGGATGGCGTCCATCATGTCTTTATCTGTTGCATTTGTAACGAGAATTTGGCCAGCCTTGAGTTTAGCATTCGCCTCTGCACCTGTTGTCGCGATACACACTTCTGCAGTGACAACTTTTTTGCCAATGCCAAGGCCTTTCATCAAGATCTCGCCCACTAAGTGAACTTTCATCAAGTTAGTCGCACCAGCGATACCAACTGGTACACCCGCAGTGATAACGACTAAGTCGCCCTCTTTGATATAGCCTTTGTCTTTTGATGCTTCGAGTGCACGCTCAAAAATCTCGTCGGTTGTTTCGTGTTCGCCAATATTCACTGTGACGACACCCCAAACTAACGCAAGTTTGCGGCGAACAGCTTCATCAATTGTGGCTGCAATAATAGGCGCTTTTGGTCTGAACTCAGACACCTTGCGTGCAGTAAAGCCCGTTGCAGTGGCCGTGATAATAGCAGATGCCTCGAGATCAGCAGCAGTTGCAACCGTTGCATGAGAAACTGCATAAGTCACATCGCTAGATTTCTTTGTGCGTCTTGAACGAAGAAGCTCAGTGTAGTTCAATGAATTTTCAGCAGCCATTGCAATTGTCGCCATTGTTTTAACGGATTCAATTGGATATTTACCTGCTGCAGTCTCACCAGAAAGCATAATCGCATCTGTGCCATCGAAAATCGCATTGGCAACGTCAGTTGACTCTGCACGTGTTGGACGTGGATTGCGAATCATAGAATCGAGCATTTGCGTCGCTGTAATAACGACTTTACCCGCTTGATTACACTTTTTAATCATGAGCTTTTGCGCCAATGGCACTTGCTCAGTTGGGATTTCTACACCCAAGTCGCCACGGGCTACCATCAAACCGTCTGATACGCGAATAATCTCGTCGAGGTTATCCATGCCCTCTTGGTTTTCAATTTTTGAGATAATGTGAATATCAAATGCCTTATTGCGCTCTAAAATTTCTCGAATTGCCAATACGTCTTCGGCTTTTCTAATAAATGAAGCGGCAATAAAGTCGATGCCATTGCGAATACCGAATTCGATATCGGCGATATCCTTTGCAGTAATGGCAGGTAAATTGATTTTAACGCCTGGTACGTTAACGCCTTTATTGTTTTTTACAACCCCTGCATTGTTGACACGGCAAACAATTTCTGTAGCCGACGGCGGTTCGATAACTTGCATTTCTACCAAGCCGTCGTCAATCAAAATACGATCGCCAACAACTACATCTAATGGCAAGCCCTTGTAAGAAATATTGCACTTATTTTGGTCGCCAAGGTAGTCTTCGATTGTCAATGTAAAGGTTTGACCTTCTTGAAGCTCTACTGCTTCAACGCCAAATTTTCCAGTTCTTATTTCTGGACCCTTTGTGTCGAGAAGAATCGCAACTGGTTCGCCCAGTTCTTCACGCACTTCTTTGATCACTTGAATACGGCGTAAATGTTCTTCATGGTCGCCATGAGAAAAATTTAGGCGGGCTACATTAAGACCTTGCTTAACGAGCTCTTTAAAAACTTCCTTTTTTTCACTTGCTGGACCTACTGTACAAACAATTTTAGTCTTTTTCATGCTTTCCTCCGTAATGTCGTAAATGTCTTTATTCATGGTTTTAGATAGATAACATATCTGCCAGCTGATAGAGCTCACGATCGATGTCTTTATCTATTGCCAGTGCTTCATCGATATCCATGTCGAAAACTTTCGAACCTTGTATGCCTACTACTCGAGATGTACGGCCTTCCATTAACGTCTTTACAGCGTGATACCCAAAACGCGACCCAAGGTTTCTGTCGAATGCAGAAGGTGTCCCGCCGCGCTGTAAATGTCCCATAATGGTCACACGTGTAGAGATGCCCACTTTTGACTGAATGGCTTCGGCAATTTCGTAGGGTTTTCCTACGCCTTCGGCCAGTAAAATAATATTGTGTACCTTGCCACGTTTTTTGCCTGCAATAATCTTCAGACACAATTCGTCGATATCAAAGTTGATTTCAGGTACAATAATGGATTCTGCACCGCCTGCAAGACCTGCGTGAAGTGCAATGTCCCCGCAATGGCGGCCCATGACTTCGACAATATTGGCCCTGCCATGGGCAGACGTTGTATCTCTCAGATTTCCGATTGCAGATACCACCGTATTTAATGCGGTATCAAAACCTATCGTATAATCTGTGTATGCTAAATCATTGTCGATGGTGCCTGGTATACCCACGGTTTTAATGCCCGCGTGGGACAAGCGCTGCGCACCTCTAAAGGAGCCGTCGCCGCCAATCACAACCAGACCATCTATTTTGTACATGCGCAGTACATCGAGGCCCCTCTTAAAACCTTCATCTGTTTTAAAATCGAGACATCTTGCAGTTTGTAGCTTTGTGCCACCACGGTGGATAATATCTCCTACCGATGAAACAGTGAGATTTTCAATATCTGCATCTAGAAGGCCTTGATAACCTCTATGTATGCCACTCACTTCGATGCCATGGTAAATCGCAACGCGCACAACGGCTCTCAGTGCTGCATTCATGCCTGGTGCGTCGCCACCACTAGTCAATACGCCGATTCGCTTCATAGTCTCACTCCCATTTAACGCATCCTTCGCCACATTAATTGTAATGAATCAGAAGTCAATTGTAAATTGTTACTTTTCACATAACCGTGTGAAAACGTTACCTACGTTTTAATGCGATATTTTCTTTGCCAAACGCATTGGCCAATTTCTCGAGTAACGCTCTACCAATAGTTACCCCTTTATTGTACTTAACACGCTTTTTAGTTGTCGCTTCACATAAAATTAACTGACCTTGTCCAGGAAACTGTTTCGCAATACTGCCGATACTTCCAAATACATCCTCGGAAAAACTCGGCAGATTCACATAAACTGCCTCTTCTTTTGCCAAAGCTTTGGGCTTCAGTCGATTTAGCGTTTCATCGTTAAGCGGATACACCTTTTGAGCGATCAGTTTAGGCGGTTCATCTTCTTTGATTTGAAGGCTACCGGTGATTGCCACTGCTGCCTCTGGTTTTAAAAGGGCGCTATATTGATCGTAATGTCGCGGGAAGGCAACCACCTCGATGCTGTCGTAAAAGTCGTCGAGTGTGACAAAGGCCATAAACTGTCCATTTTTTGTGACCTTCTCTGCCACACGACTGATTAACCCACAAAAGGTGTGTATCTGCCCCTCGCGTCGCTCGTCGGCCTGTCCCTCTTCGTCTACAAGGTCTGACAGCTGTATGGTCTGCAGTGCCTTTACATAGCTTCTATAGGGATCTAGAGGATGCCCGCTCAAGTATACACCTAGCATTTCCTTTTCGAAGCTCAATAGAATTGCCAAGGGAAACTCCGGCTTGTCGGGCAGCTCTGTACCCGAGGTTCCCGATTCGTCTATAGCAGACAAATCAAAGCTCAATTGCCCGGTTACCGTGCGCCGCTTTTCTGTGAGAATATTGTCGACAAAACGATCAAACACTAGCAGTAGCCTTGCTCTCGCTATGCCTAAACTGTCTAGCGCCCCCGCTTTGATCAAGCTCTCTAGGGCCTTTTTATTCAATTCTCTTGGATCGAGTGCCTCTAGGAAGCTATAAAAATCCGAAAATGGGCGCTCCTTACGCGCTTTTACAATGCTCTCTATAATCCCGCGTCCCACGTTCTTGACCGCTAGAAGTCCGTAGCGTATGCCCATGCCCTCCACAGTAAATACCGCCTCGGAGCGCGAAATATCTGGTGGCAGCAACGATATGCCGAGCTGTTTTAAATCGCCAATATACTGGGCCAACTTGCCGTGAGAACCCATCATTGATGTCATTTGCGCAGCCATAAAGGCTGCAGGATAATGAGCCTTTAAGTACCCGGTCTGATAGGCTATTACCGCGTACCCTGCAGCATGGGACTTATTAAAGGCGTACTTTGCAAACTCTACCATTTCATCAAAAACAGCGGTGGCCACCTTCTCAGAAATACCATTGGCCACACAGCCAGGCACAATTTGGGTACCATCACTTGCCGTCTCTCCGTAAATAAAGCCCTCGCGCTCCTTAGCCATAACATCCATCTTCTTTTTAGACATGGCCCTGCGCACTAAGTCGGAGCGTCCGTAGCTGTATCCAGCCAAATTGCGCACAATTTCCATCACTTGTTCCTGATACACCAAGCAGCCATAGGTCACTTCGAGCACCGCTTTTAATTTGGGATGTCTAAAATCGATGATGGCTGGGTTGTGCTTATTCTTAATGTACATGGGAATAGCTTCCATTGGGCCCGGCCGATACAGCGAAATCCCCGCCACAATATCTTCAATACAATTGGGCTTGAGCTCTCGCATAAAACGGCGCATGCCAGAAGACTCCAACTGAAAGAGTCCAAGGGTTAAGCCGCTGCTGATCAGCTGATAGGTTTTTTCGTCGTCGAAGGACAACCCATCTATATCTAGTCTTTTACCTGTCTCTCCCTCGATTAAATCTAAGGTATGACCAATAACCGTCAGGGTTCTAAGGCCCAGAAAGTCCATCTTTAGCAAGCCCAGCTCCTCTAGGCGGCTCATATTAAATTGGGTGGTGAGATTGCTCTCGTGCATGTAGAGCGGAACATAGTGATCTACGGGGAGCCTCGATATCACCACGCCCGCAGCGTGGGTCGATGCGTGACGCGGCATGCCCTCTATGGCCTTTGCCGTATCGAGCATCTGCCTAATATCGGGCTCACCCTCGTAGAGAGCCTTTAAATCCCGGTTTTGTGAGATGGCATCTTCGATGGTGATGCCGAGTGCAAATGGAATGAGCTTAGCCACTTGATCCACGTCTTGATAGCTCACACCCATCACGCGCCCTACATCTCTTACCGCAGCACGGGCACCTAGCGTTCCAAAGGTAATAATTTGTGCCACATGCGCTTGACCATACTTATCTATCACATAATCTATGACCTCTTGGCGCCGGTCGTCCTGAAAATCGATATCAAAGTCGGGCATTGTTATGCGTTCTAGATTCAAAAACCGCTCGAAGATAAGACCGAAGTACAAGGGATCGATATCTGTTATACCAAGCACATAAGCCACCAAACTGCCACCACCACTGCCACGACCAGCCCCGACTAAAATTCCACGATTCTTGGCGTATGCAATAAAATCCCAAACGATGAGAAAATAATCCTCGTATCCCATCTTAACAATAGTATCGAGCTCATAGAGCATGCGTTCCCGAGCTTCGAGCATATTCTCCCTTTTGCCGTAGCGCCGCTTAAGACCCTCTTCGCAAAGTGCTTTGAGATAGTCTGCAGCCGACTGCTCATAGGGCATGGGAAACTTGGGCAAATGTAGGGTTTTAAAGTCGAAGGTCACTTGGCAGCGCCTAGCAATTTTTTCTGTATTTTCAATGGCCGCAGATGTGTAGTGGAAGATAGACTGCATTTCTTCTGGCGACTTTAAGTAAAACTGGGCATTGGGAAATCGCATGCGATCTGAATCTGCGAGGGTTTTTCCTGTGCCTATGGCCAAGAGCACATCGTGATCTGCGTGATCTTTTCGCTCTAAGTAATGGACATCATTGGTGGCAACCACAGAAACGTCCATTGCATCTGCAAGACGCAGGAGCATCACATTCACTTTTTTCTGTTCCGGCAGGCCGTGATCTTGAAGTTCGAGAAAGAAATTGTCTTTGCCAAAAATATCGAGATATTCGCCGATTAACCGCTCAGCCTCTGATTGTCTGCCACCCAGTAGCGCCTGAGGAATATCCCCTGCCAGGCACGAGCTAAGGGCAATAATTCCCTTGCTAAACTGTCTAAGCTGCACTTTATCGATACGCGGCTTATAGTAAAAACCTTCAGTAAACCCAAGCGAAACAAGTTTAATCAAGTTTTGGTAACCCTCTTGTGTTTCAGCCAGTAAAACAAGGTGACTGGCGTGTTTATCTTGGCCAGCATCTTTATCTTTGGCTAAGCGCGGCGCGAGGTATACTTCACATCCAATAATGGGATGTACGCCATGGGCCTTTGCCGCTTTGTAAAAATCCACCACGCCAAACATCACGCCGTGGTCTGTAATCGCCACAGAATCCATGCCCAGCTGTTTTACTTGTTGAAACAGTCGATCAATACGGGAAAACCCGTCGAGTAAACTATACTCTGTGTGTAAATGCAAATGTGTAAATGCCATAAACACCTCTAAAAAAAGCGTCTGAAGCCAGACGCTAAGGTTGTAATACCATTTGTCGCCACAATGCGGCTATTTTTGCGTGGTACTGCATAGGGATATCGTGCTGACGTTGTTCTAGAATCTTAACCGTATCTGGTATGGTTTTTTTGCTCAATGCCTTTTTTATGGCATTCATCGACGTGCTGTTGAGCATTGAATAGTCGTACACAGGCAACCCTTGGAAATTCTTTGATGCTAACTTTTGCGCTTGTACTTCTAGGTCGAGCAAGCCGTGCATTACCACCATTGCCCCCGATTTGTTATCTGAGTAATATGGAATGCTCAAATACTCTTTAGGACCCACGCCAGTAGTGCCCAAAAAGAAGGGCCTTGTACCACCAGGATAAATCGCATCTCCCGTCAGTTGGTTGGCATGCCGATAGTCCATGCTCATTACCATAAACACTTGAGACTCTGCAAATAAATCCGAAAGGGCTTGAGCGTCTTTTGGATATACTGCGCCGCTTTGATAGGTGTATTTAGAGATTGCTCTGAGGTATTCAAGTCCAGGTTTTACTAATGCCTTTAGCGCTTCATCTGAGAGTGGCTTTTCGAGAAAGGCCTTTGGACTAGTATACGTCAGTATTACGCTGTGTATAAAGGCACGCCCCACCGGATCCTCTGGCTGAGGATATGTAAATGTACCCGGTGCATCTTGTACCGCCATTTCTAGCTGGGCTAAATCTGTTGGAGGTTCATAATTCATATCTTCGTTATAGTAGAAGGAAAGCTGCTGTTGGGTAAATGGCAACGCCAATCCGTCGATGGGCGTTGCGTCAAAATATTGGGTATCTAAGCCCTTAGGATCGAAGAAAGCCGTTGCATTTAAGACATTCTGAGCAAAGGGCCCATATAGAAGGCCTTCGCTCTTAAGTTGTGCAAAACTCTCGGGCGAAAGCCAAACCAAGTCTTCTTCGCCAATGGTTTCAAGCTCTTTTTTTGCACGTCGAATTTCGCTTAAAAACTCGTTTTTATCTACAGTCGTTACATTTAAAACGACCTCATATCGCTCTAGCAAGTGTTTCTTTACAGATGTATTAAACCATTCAATAGCTGCTGAATCTCTCTCCCACAACACTAAATCTACACTTGTGCCCTTGACGCTTTGAAGCACTCGATCCCAGCTCGGATTGCCCGATGACTTTTCGAGCAATTGACATCCAGGCATCAATACCAGTGCGAGGCAAATAAGTAGGCTTAGACCGCGTTTCTTAAACACATCTGTGTACATGTGATTCTCCTAATGATACGACTTTAGTGCATACATACTATTTATATTGCTCACTTTAAGAAATGCCCATGCGTTTATTGGCGTAATACGGCAATTGCATCCATTCTGCTTCTGTTAGAATACCTTTAACTCTGATGGTGGGATTTTTCTTAAGATCGATTTCGTAATGATCCGTGACAGTTTTGCCATTGGCATCTTGTATGACGCGCACAATAGGTCTGTAGCGATCTCTTTCGATAACCACACCAATGGCCTCGTTGTGTAAACGCACCACTGCACCGTGGTAGTAATAACCCACAGATGTTAAAAAGCGCATAAGCAATCCCTGATCGTAATGGGTATTGGCATTCTTAAAGATGATTTGCATGGCTTTATATGGACTTACTTTTTTTGCATAGACTTTGTCGGATGTGAGGGCGTCGAATACATCGATTAGACCGACAATCTGGGAGTATAAATCTATGGCATCTCCCTTTAATCCATTTGGGTAACCCGTGCCATCAAATTTTTCGTGATGATTGAGCGCGATTAACGCCGATTCATCCGAGAATTCAGGGAACTTCTTGAGGAGCTCGTAGCCCAATCTGGAGTGATGCTTGACTAATTGAAATTCCTGAGGTGTTAATGGACCGGGCCGATTAATAAGATCTTGATCTAAAAATAGCTTACCCACATCGTGTAATATGGCCCCAGTAGCCAGAATTTTTAGCTGGCTGCGATTCATGCCGCTCACAACACCCATAACAATGGATAAAATGGTCACGTTAATGCTGTGATCGAGCAGGTAGACATCTAAGTCCCTCAACTGATCGATGTGAAAGACAATATCATCCGAGTTTAAAATATCGTTGATAATGCGCTCCACTATGTCGAAAATAATTGTGGCATTGCCAAAATCCTGAGCGATAAGTTCGTCTATTGCCTGCTTCATCGAAGCGCGTGCATCGTGACGTGTTCTCTCAATGCGCTGCTGTTTTCTCTCTACTACGCTACCTTGAGGCTTGTTTTGGACAACATTAGAAACCACAGCAGTCGCCTCGTTGCCATGAACAGCAATGCGAATTGCAGGGGTCTCTTCGATTTTCTTTATGTAGGTTTCTCTTAGTTTGATGCCGCTTGCCAACAAGATGTTGCCCTCTAGGTCGTAAATGTTCTCAGCAAGTAGCATCCCTGGACGCAAATCTTGTACATCTACATAAACGATTACTGTTTCCATCAATGCCTCACACTTCTGTTTATACTCTGATTGACGCTTGCAGTTCTTGCATGTATAGCTTAGAGATTGATTAAGTCATTTTCAACGAGATCTACCAAGTTGTCTTGGGCTGCTTTTTCGTCGATACCGTCGAAAGTGAGTATCAGTTCAGAGCCACAAGCAACACCTAGTGAGATAATGCCCATAATGCTTTTCGCATCGACAGTTTTGCCTTCAAAATTAATGTAGATATCGCAAACGAATTTATTTGTATGTTGCACAAAAGCCGCTGCTGCTCTTGAATGAAGACCTGCTTGATTTTTAATTACCACATTGACACTAATCATGTTTCATTCCCTCCATAATCTTTTCAGAAATAGTCTCCAGCTTTTTTAGACGATGATTGATACCGGATTTTCCCAGTGGTGGATCTAACAATTCGCCTAACTCTGTTAGGCTGAGTTCTGGTTGCTCGAGTCTTAGTTCTGCAATTGCCTTTAAGTTTTCTGGCAGTGCATCGAGACCCATCACATCTCTAATTCTCTCAATTGCTTCGACCTGCCTCATTGCAGCATCGACGGTTTTATTTAAATTTGCAGTTTCGCAATTGACTACCCGGTTGACTGAGTTTCGCATATACTTAACGACTCTTGTGTTTTCGAACTCGAAGAGTGTTTTGTGGGCTCCGATAATATTAAGCACATCTACAATTTGATCGCCCTCTTTGATATACACGACAAAATGGTTCTTGCGCATGACTATTTTTGCATTCAACTCGTAGCTGTTTATAAGGTCTTTTAGGGCTTCGCTGTATGCTTGATGATGGGTTACAAACTCCATATGATAGGACTTCTCTGGATCGCTAATGGAACCCGAACCTAAGAAAACCCCGCGTATATATGCGCGCTTGCCTTCATCGGATTGTATGAGCGCCTCTGGCATGCCCTCTTCAATAACAATGCCGTCGTCATTTCTTAAAATACCCAATGCAACGAGCATGTCAACAGCATCTTCTACGTATATTTCGTAGGTGTGATGCTTTTTTAGGGAATGATTTTTTTTGACGATTACTTCTGTGTGTCGCTTAAAAAGGCGCTTAAACAGCGTGAACACAAGTCTCGCAACTGCAGCGTTCTCTGTTGCAATTTGCACGTCGACGCGACCGCCACTTTTCAGTTTTAGCAGCCCACACACTCTTACCATAGCACTTAATTCTGCCATCTGAGCATTTCTCGTTTCTGCCACGTGATGGGCAAGTTGCGTTTTTGTGTTTGATGCAAAGGACATATTTTTCCTCTTACCCTCTGTAATACTTTTCTTTATACAATGCAATGGCCTTGAGAATCATGTGCCGTTCATCGTCGTACTTCACAATTTCCGGTGCTTTATCCATATGAATAAAACGCGCCGCTTTAAATCCCTCTTCGCGTTGAGGCACACAACGCATAGAGCGGGTCGTCATTAAATACCAAGAAACCGTTTTGTCTACGCGGTCGTGATCTGTCCAAAAATTTTTATAGACATAGTGTATATCACCTAAATACTCGTGTATTTCTGCGCGAACAGATGTTTCTTCGAGTACTTCTCTGAGTGCCGTTTCAGATGTTTTTTCATTGGGTTCGATGCGGCCTTTGGGTAGTACCCAATCGCCATTCATTTTCATCAGCAACAAAAGTGTATTGCCAAAAAATACGATGCCGCCTGCGCTCTTTTCTATTTTCACAGCCATCAACCTACCATGTCTCAACTTTTTGTGTGATGCGCTTCGCTATCAACGGCCAAACGCTACTGACTTCACATTTCAGTATAACACAAAAGGATATAATCATGCATTATTTTATGCACAATCGTATCCTCTCGTTTGTTATATTTTAATGTATTGGGCCACTTAATGGTGATTTGTGATGTAGGCCTTTGTGTCTAAAAGGTTGATTAGGGTCTCGGACAATTTCATTGCGTCGTGGCGAATGTAACCTTTTTTTACCTCAATAAAAGCGTCTCTCACAACTTGTATACCTTGAGTCTCTAACATGTGCGCTTCTTGCTCGCTCAGCCGTAGTAAAGTAGCACCTTCCTTTTGGTAGCGCTGCTCAACTTGTTCATCGATCTGGCCATCGTTGATCAAGACGTAATCGATAATACCCAATTGGGTGTGATTGATAAAGCTTTCTACATGATCCATTGCCGTCATACCTTGCGTTTCGCCAGGTTGGGTCATCAGGTTCATCGCGAGCACTTTTTTTGCTTTAGATTTCAAAATGGCAGACTGAAGGTCCTCTATAAGTAGATTTGGCAAAATACTCGTAAAGTGGCTTCCCGGACCTATCATGATAATGTCGGCATCGATAATGGCCTGTATGCTCTCGGGCAGCGCTTTTGCCTGGGTAGGTTCGATAAAAACACGCTCAATTGGCACATGGTACTTTGCTACCATGTGCGGAATTTTCGATTCCCCTTTGACAATGAGACCATTTGCCAATTTGGCGTACAAGACAATATCTTCGTTGGAAACAGGTAGTACGCGACCTGTCACTGCAAAAATATCGTGGATATGCCTCAAGGCCTCTTCCATACTGCCCTTCATATCTGTTAAACCTGCAATAATTAGGTTTCCCAGCGACTGGCCTTTCATTTTTCCCTCTTTAAATCGATACTGCATAAGCTCTTCCATAATACCTTCACGATTTGAAAGCGCCACAATACAGCTTCTAATATCGCCAGGAGGCAACATGCCCATATCTGCTCTTAAAACACCTGAGCTGCCACCATCGTCGGCAACAGTTACAATTGCCGTAATGTCATTTGTTAAGTGTTTGAGTCCCCTGAGTACAACACCAAGCCCAGACCCGCCTCCGATAACGACAACCCTAATAGGATTTTTAGCCATAGAATTCCCTCACTTCAAATCGCGATGTTTAATGGTTGTCACATACTGTAAGGCCTGATAATCTTGAGCGAGCCTGTTTGCTAGCGCCACTGAACGATGCCTCCCGCCAGTACAGCCAATGGAGACAATCAACTGATTCTTACCTTCGCGTCCGTACTCGGGTATTAAAAAATCGAGCATATCTCTTAACTTATGGTAAAATTTTTGCGTCTCTTGCCACTGAAACACGTACTCTACAATGGGTTTGTCATTGCCCGACATGGGCTTTAGCACTTCATCGTAATAGGGATTTGGCAGAAAGCGCACATCGAAAACCAGGTC
>CALFXQ010000008.1 GCA_937958285.1 uncultured Fusibacter sp.
ATTGACTTCGACGATATGTTAATTCTTGCTCTAGAAGCTTTCGAAAAGAGTCCGGAACTACTCGAGACACTTCAAAACAAATTCACACACGTCTATGTGGACGAAGCACAAGACATTAATCCCGTGCAGATTCTACTTTTAGAAAAGTTATGTGAAAAGGCACTTCAGTGGGTGGTGATCGGCGATGATGACCAGTCTATATACGGCTTTAGAGCGGCAGATCCAAGCTTCTTAATAAACTTCGCAAAGCGGGACAGCGATTTAAAAGACAATGTGCGACAAGTGCACTTGGGCATCAATTATAGATGTCCAAAGGAGATTGTCACCTTTGCGATTGGCCATATTGAGCAGAACAAAGAGCGTCTGGCCAAACCTGTTGCAGGCATTCACGACACACCAAACGCCATCCAGCTCATGCCCTACTCCAGTCTTTGGGAGCAAGTAGAGATGGGCATAGGCATAATTAAGGAACTCTTAGATAAAGGTGTGGCGCCATCTCAAATTGCACTTCTTGTGCGCAACCATTATGCCTTGGTGGCCTATTTACATGCACTAATCCCCTTAGATTGGCCACTCTATATTAAAGACGACCAACTTGGTTTTTACAACCATTGGGTCGTGAGAGATGCTCAGCTTTACTTGAGTGTCGTCAATGGCAGCTACCAGGCAGAGCCGCTTTTGCAATTGCTTGCAAAATTGAAACTCTATCTGTCTCAGCCAAGTAAGGATATGCTTTATAAGTGTTCGCATCTTAAGATGGCCCTAGACATTGTGGTAAGTAAAGTTGCAGAAAAAGGGCGCCCACTGGCTAAGAAGCTTCTTGTTGTGATGACCCATGGTCGCGGCAATAGCCTGGCAGAGCAATTGGATCAATTTTACGATGCCCTCGGCTATCGGCTGGCGATGATTGAGCGCGCAAACCGAGGAGGTTATGGCGCAGCGATGCCCCTTACCATCTGGGAGACGTATAAGTGGATGGCAGCTGCTACACCTAATTACGAAAAGCACCTGGCCGACCAAAAAACATTCGAAGGGGAGTTAGCCAAGTTAAAATTCGCTAAAAAAGGTTCTGGTGTGGCATTGATGTCACTCCATGGTTCTAAAGGCTTAGAGTTTGACCATGTGATCATAGGCGATCTGGAGAAGCAAATTTTGCCAGCGCAACAGGCACTCAAGGACAATACTGTGCTTGAAGAGGAGAGACGCTTATTCTATGTAGGGTTGACGCGTGCTAAGCGCAGGGTATATCTGATGTATCCAAAGCACTGTCCATCTCCCTTTGTACCCATAAAACTTCGAGAGGCCATCCGTCCACCTAATAAGTAGGTGGATTTTTTTTAATCATTTTCTAATTGACAATACTGTGCGATATACACTATAATGAGATTATAAATAATTGATTATGAAAAGGAGGTTAGTATGTCGGAACAAGAGAAGGTCCTTCAAAATGCACTTCAAGAAATGAGAAGAGGCACTTTGGTCTTAGCTGTATTGCTGCAATTGGATTTGCCCCAATACGGATATTCTCTAGTAGAGGCTTTGGCCCAAAAGGGGTTGGCGATTGATCAAAACACCTTATATCCCTTGCTGCGCAGATTAGAAAAGCTTGAGTTACTTGAATCTGTGTGGCAACTAGAAGATAACAGACCTAGAAGGTATTATCAGATTAGTGCTACAGGCGCAACTTTAAGGCAACAACTCCAACAAGAATGGCAGACATTGGCGACAACAATACAGGGTATGATGACCTCAAACCCATCTACCCCTGAGCAGTTGTGAGAAAGGAGCAAGATATGAGTTCTTTAATCGACAATTATTTATACCAAGTCGGACGCAAATTGGCACCAAGTACGAGAGCAGATATACTCGATGAACTTCGTGCAAATATTCAAGATGAATTCGAACAAAAGTCGGATAACCAGCAATTGATGGGCAATGAGAAGCAAAGTAGAGAGCAAGAAATTCTAGAAGGTATTTTGATAGGACTTGGCTCTCCAGAACATGTGGCATCGGGATATTCGCAAAATCAAAGGGCACTTGTTGCACCTGGGCTTCTAGAAGTATACTGGTCGATTATCAAGTATACTTTGATGGGGATTTCTATTGCCTTTGTTGTAATAGGGGCGATTGAACTTGCCTTCTCCACTTTTTCAGTCCAAGAAATAACGCGTTTTATTGCAGGTGCCCTCACGCGCATCTGGAGTGCAGGTCTTAGCGCATTTGGCATGATCACGCTCGTTTTTATCTTAGTGACAAAGAGCCAAGACGACGATGATCTAACAGGCCTTACATCAAAATCTGAGAAAGTATGGAACAAGCAAGCGCTTTACGCGCTAAAGCCTCAGCCAGCATCACAAGATGTGGTCAAGCAAAGTGATGCCATCGGTTCGCTAATCGGCGTGGTTATTGGATTCTTAATTTTAAACGGCCTTACCTATGGCTCAGGTGGGAATTTGTGGATGGCGTGGATCGATGCCACTGGAATTGAAACAACGCGCTTGGCATTTGTCAGTACAAGCCTGCTAAAGAGCTTTATGCCCTATATTAACCTAGTGATGGCGGCCAGTTTCACAATCAATCTCACCCTGCTCATTAAAGGTAAATGGCAATTAAAATTGCGCATTGCGCATATGGCCGAAGAGTTAGTGGGACTCGGATTATTTCTTGGTTTGTGGCTAAATCCATCGTTCTTCGATCTTAATGCAGCTAAGGAAATTGTGGGTGAAAGTGTCGTGGAAGCACTTAAACTGTCGCTGAATATTACCTCTGTAATTGTACTTATAATTGTTTGCGGTGCTACAATTGCAACGATTTATAAACACCTTAAGGCGATACTCAAAAGGGATTAAACTAAAAAAAGCAGTATGCACTTGGCGTGATCGAAATCATCCATTGCATACTGCTTTTGATTTTTTGTTAGTCGAAGGAAACGTCGCTTAGAATCGCACCTTCGTTGCGCTCCTGTACATGGCGAATAGACCATTCGTTTTGGAAGAGCACTGCAGGTTTTCCTAAATCTGTTTCTACTAAAAGGGTATCCATGGTCTTGGAGAATCTTGTAAAGCTAAAATCATCCATTTTAATCCAACGGATATACCTGTAGGGTAAGCGCTCCATTAGTATTTCTACGCCATACTCGTTGAGTAGTCGATATTCTAGGACTTCGAGCTGTAATACGCCGACAACGCCGATAATGAGCTCTTCAACCCCAATGTTTGGACGCTTAAAGACTTGAATGGAACCTTCTTCAGAAAGCTGGCTAATCCCTTTTAAAAACTGCTTTCGCTTAAGTGAGTTCTTTGTATAGACCTTGGCAAAATGTTCTGGCGCAAATGAGGGGATCCCTTGGAACATCAACTTCGAACCATCTTCGCATAGGGTGTCGCCTATGTTGAAGATACCAGGATCGTGAATGCCTATGATATCGCCGGGGTAGGCTTCTTCGACAATTTCACGGTCTTGAGCCATAAACTGCGTGGGCTGCGAGAGGCGTACTTTTTTATCTTTTTGCACGTGATTTACCTGCATGCCCTTTTCGAAACGGCCTGAGCAGATGCGCAAGAAGGCTATGCGGTCGCGATGCGCGGGATTCATGTTCGCCTGAATTTTAAAGATAAAACCAGAAAAGTTTTGATTGTAAGGATCGACAGCGCCAAGATTGCTCACTCTAGAAAGAGGTGGGGGTGTCATTTTAAGGAAAGCATTCAGAAAGGGCTCTACGCCAAAATTTGTAAGTGCCGATCCAAAGAATACAGGGGTGAGGGCTCCGGCTAGTATTTTATCGATATCGTAGTCGTCGCCGGCGATATCGAGGAGCTCTAAGTCCGCCAGTAGTTTTTCGTGCAAGTGATTGCCAATATGGCCTGCGAGTGCGGGATCTTCTTTGTCTATTTTTAAGACTTCAGCCTTTCCCATACCGTGGTTGCCACCGCCAAAGCGCTCGATGTGATCTTGTCTTCTGTCGTAGACACCTTTAAACTCTCGGCCTTCGCCAATTGGCCAGTTCATGGGGTATGATCGAATGCCCAGTACGGTTTCTAGTTCTTCTAAAAGGTCGA
>CALFXQ010000009.1 GCA_937958285.1 uncultured Fusibacter sp.
GCCAATTTAACAGGTGCTAAACTGTTAGATGTTTTAATGGATGAGCAAAGAAGTGTTGACAAGTTTGTAACGATTGTACCAATATACGGCAATGGTGAGCGTTTGGGTACTTTGTTGTTGGCGCGTCACGACGACTTGTTCACAGACGAAGATTTAGTGTTGGCTGAGATAGCGGCGACAGTTGTGAGTATGGAAATTATTCGCTCAAAATCTGATGAGTTTCAAGAAGATCTAAGAAAAACGGCAGTCGTGCAAATGGCTATCACTACACTTTCTTATTCAGAACTAGAGGCAGTCGAGCATATTCTAACTGAGCTTGATGGCGATGAAGGTCTATTAGTTGCAAGTAAAATCGCCGATAGAGTGGGAATAACGCGCTCAGTTATCGTTAATGCCTTAAGAAAATTTGAAAGTGCTGGCGTTATTGAATCGAGATCACTCGGCATGAAAGGCACGCACATTCGCATTCTTAACGACAAATTGCTTCCGGAATTACTCAAAAACAAGCGTTAGTCTATAAAAATATCAAAAAACGAAAAAACTTCACATTTATGTGAAGTTTTTTTAGATAATTAGCCAAGATGTAGCGTATTTGCATTCATTTAATGCATAGATGTGGTATAATGAATTTTGAATAATTATTGTTATTATCATTGTTATTATCATTGTTATTATCATTCTCATTATCATTCTTGCGAATGTGCCGATGTATTCATTAAGTTGGTTGTGTTCGAGGGGGGGGCTATGTTAAATCAAGCATTCAATAGCATCGATATACAAAAAAAAGCGCTTGATGCCAGTTGGCTTCGACAAAACATTCTGTCAGAGAATATTGCGAATATCAATACACCAGGTTACAAGAGAAAAGATGTTGCTTTTGAGAACTTACTTGAAGACTACCTATCTGGCGCAAGAACTTCAATGACAACAACCCATCCCAAACACATGGGTGCGAGTCAGATGGGAGAAGCTAGAATAATATCTGAAGACCAAACGAGCTTAAGGCTCGATGGCAATAATGTAAATATAGATACCGAAATGGCTGAAATTGCAAAAAATAGCATTAAGTACAACGCTATGGCGACAGAGGTCAATAATCAAATCAGAAGATTAAAAGCGGCAATCCGCGTTGGGCGTTAGATGAGTATTAGATTATTGAAAGCTGGAGGTGACATATGAGCTTTTTTAAGTCAATGAATGTCAGTGCATCGGGAATGACTGCCGAGCGTATGCGCATGGATGTACTTTCACGAAATATTGCAAATGCCAACACCACCAGGACGGCCGCCGGTACGCCTTATAGGCGTCAAGTTGCCGTTGTAAGACAGATAACGAGCAATCAGTTTGAAAGTATGCTAAATCAAAGAACAGGCAATCAGAGTTCGGGTAATGGTGTTGAAGTGGTTGCGGTGGTAGAAGACCAAGCTCCCTTTAAAATGGTGTATAACCCTGGTCACCCAGATGCAGATCAAGAGGGATATGTACTGATGCCAAATGTCGATACTGTAACAGAGATGATTAATATGATTTCGGCAACACGTGCATACGAGGCCAATGTCACTAGTTTAAATAGCGCTAAGGGCATGGCAATGAAGGCTCTAGATATCGGCAGATAGGAGGTAGTTCGTGCAAGTTAATGGCGTTTCTGCACTTAGTAAGTTACTTCACAAAGATCAGCTTAAAACAGAAACGATTAAGTCTGTAGATTTTGGCGCTGTTCTAGATAAGGCAATAACGACAATAGATCAGGCAGAACGCACTGCCCAGACCTACGATAATATGGTAGCCACCGGAGAAGTAGAAAACCTTCACGATGCTATGATAGCAGCTCAGAAGGCTGAAATCGTCTTGAATTATGGACTAGAGATTAGAAATCAAGTGTTAGAAGCTTATCGTGAATTAATGCGCATTCAGTTCTAACTTGAAGTCAAGGTAAGGAGTGTGCCAATATGGCGGAGTTAGTTTCAAGGCTGAGAACACAACTTTTGGATTGGTTTAACAATACTGAACCTCGAAAAAAATGGATGATCATTGGTGCTATTGCCATTACATTGATTGTTGCACTAATTATGTTTCTGGCAATCTCAAGAACCCAATATGCAATTTTGTATAGAGGTCTTTCGCAAGAAGAAGCGAGTCAAGTGTCAACAAAACTTGATGAGCTGCAGATAAAATATCAGATTCAAGACAATACTTCTACGATACTCGTAGACGAAAAAATGATAGATAAAGCGAGAATGGAATTGTCAGTTGCAGGTCTTGTAACAGATTCCGGATTCTCATACGAAGATATTTTATCTCAACTGACATTTACTCAAACTACCGAAGAGAAGAATAGGCTTTTCTTACTCGCGCAACAAACGGACTTAGCAATGGCGTTAAAGAGCCTCGATAGCGTTGAAAATGCAAAGGTTATGCTCAATGTCAAGGCATCTAGCAGTTTCTTGAATTTAGAAGAAGATGTATCGAGTGCGTCGGTTGTGCTACACTTAAAACCAAATAAAACATTGAACGAACAACAAGTGATGGGCATGGTCAATATCATAACCACATCTGTCAAGGGGTTGACTCCAGAAAAAATAACAATCATAGATCAAACTGGAAAACAGCTCAATCGAATCGATGACGATTCCAATGTTGGGGCTTCATCTACTCAAGATGAATTAAAGGTGACAGTAGAAAACCGCCTAGATAAAAACATAGGTGACTTTTTAGCACAGATTTATGGCCCAGATAATGTTCAAGTAAAGAGTTCGGTCAAACTTGACTTCGATAAACAAGTGACTAATGTCGTACAGTTTTCCACACCTGTTGAGGGGGCAACTGAAGGCTTAGTGAGGTCTGTTAATTCTCTAAAAGAAAATGTTGTCAATAATACGAGTGGCGGCGTTGCCGGCACTGACACAAATACAGCAGAAGTACCCAATTTCCCAACAGGATCAAATGGTGCTTCGGACTATAACAAATCTCAAGAAATACTCAACTACGAGTTAAATGAACTAGAACAGACGATTACAAAAGCAGAAGGCCAAATAACCAATATTTCAGTCTCTGTCATTGTCAATAAAAAAGCCTTAGTAGATGAAGTTTTGACTGAAGAGCACAAGCAAGAAGTCATTAATCTGGTCTCCGCGGCCGCAGGATTTGAAAATACAAAGAATGTAGTCGTTGTGGCGCAGGATTTCTTCCAAGCGCCTGAAGTACCACTCGGAGAAGCGCCTGCTACATTGTTCAATATTCCAATTTGGGTGTATTTCGTAATTCTGGGCATGGTTGCTGTCACTGCACTTGTGGTATTCTTAATGATTCGCAGAAAATCACAAAGTCTTAAAGTTGCTCAAGAAATCATTGAAGAACAAGAAGAACTTGAAGAAATCAATACAGACTTTCAAGATAAATCCAGTCCAAAGTACCAGATCGAAAAGTTTATTGATTCTCGACCAGAGGCTGTTGCACAACTGCTAAGGTCTTGGTTAAACGACGATTGATTCTAATCTCATCCGACTAACGATGACAATAGGAGTTTGAAATGGCAAAAAAAAGCGGAATGTCTGGCAAAGAGAAGGCAGCCATACTATTAATTGCCCTTGGACCAGAAAAATCGGCCAAGGTATTCAGTCATCTTCAAGAAGAAGAGATTGAAGAACTTACGCTTGAAATTGCCAATATGCGCAAGGTATCTCCCGATGAGAAAGACACAATTTTGGAGGAGTTCTACCAAATTTGTCTTGCTCAAGAATTTATTTCTGAAGGCGGCATTAATTACGCTAAAGAAGTTTTAGAAAAAGCGATGGGGTCGCAAAAGGCACTCGAAATTATCAACAAGTTAACAGCTTCTCTCCAAGTACGTCCTTTCGACTTTGTTAGAAAAGCAGATGCTGCTCAACTTCTCAATTTTGTTCAGAGTGAACATCCTCAGACATTGGCCCTTATTCTCTCGTATTTGAGTGCAAATCAAGCCGCAACAATATTGGGTTCATTGCCTCAAGAGAAACAAGCGGATGTAGCTCAGCGTATAGCCCAAATGGAAGCTACATCACCTGAGGTTATCAAAGAGGTTGAATTGGTATTGGAACGCAAGCTCTCTTCGATGGTGACACAAGACTACTCTTCAACGGGTGGTATCCAAGCCATTGTTGAAATTCTAAATGCTGTAGACCGTGGAACAGAAAAGTTCATCATGGAGACTCTAGAAATCCAAGAAGCGGATTTAGCAGAAGAAATTCGCAAGCGCATGTTTGTGTTTGAAGATATAACAAATCTCGACCCTGTTTCTGTACAGCGATTTATACGCGAAGTTGAAAACAGTGAACTCGCCGTGGCATTGAAAGGCTCAACCGAAGAAGTTAAGAATATCATTTTTGGAAACATGTCAAAGCGTATGGCTGAAATGCTCGCTGAAGATATGGAGTTTATGGGTCCAGTTCGAGTAAGAGATGTCGAAGAAGCACAACAAAAAATTGTTAACATCATTAGAAAGCTAGAAGAAGCAGGCGAGATTGTAATATCGCGTGGTGGAGGAGACGAGATCATTGTCTAAGCTCATAAAATCAAATCAAGTTAAAATTGGCGATGAAAAATTGATTATTCCTTCAGCCATCACCATTTCTACTGAAGATTATTTAGGCATGCACCCATCGGGCATGCCTTCACGCGTTTCCCGCGGTATAACGCCAAACGACGAGGAAGATGAAGGCCAGTTTTCGGAGAATGGTTGGTATGAACCAAGTGAAATGGGCGAACCATTGAATGTAGATAATCAAATTCAGCGCATGTTAGATGATGCTCAAGTTGAAGCGGATCGCATGCTTCGCGATGCGAGAGAATCTGCGGTCGCAATAGAGGCTGAAGCGCTCGATCAAATGAAGTCCCTCTATGAAAAGACCTACCAAGAAGCGCTAGATGCTGGCCGTGCAGAGGGATTTGCCAATGGTCATCAAGAGGCTAGCGAAGCCATTGCTGAGGCACTCGAGATTAAAGCGCAGTGGCGTCAAAAGGTTGATGCACTGTTGCCTTCGCTCGAGGTTGAAGCCGTGCACTTAGTGCTTTCTTGTGTTGAAAAAGTTCTTGGTGAGATGGTCGTTGAACCTGATTATGTGGCGCAATTGCTTCGTGTGGGTTTTGAACGTATTGCCTATACGGCTACGATTGAAGTAAGGGTATGTGAACGCGACTACGACTATGCGCTAACGTTGAGAGAGAAAGCTTTGTCGATGGTCGATGGTGTCGATGAAATTCAATTTAAATTGGATTATGCATTGGAGCCTGGTCAAATGTTAATTGAAACAACAAGAGGTAGTGTTGATGTTAGCATTCAAGCTCAGATAGAGAAAATTAGACATCTTTTTGAGAGCATTTTGGAGATTGATGGCAATGCTTGAGAAATATAACGAACAATTGAAAGCTCTAAATACTTTAAGGTATATTGGGCGCGTTACAAAATTGGTGGGGCTTACTATTGAATCGAGTGGACCACAGGTGACTTTGGGTGAGTTGTGTTTTATACAACCCATCGGTTCAACAAATGCCATTCGCGCTGAAGTGGTAGGGTTTAACGGTGAAAAAGTGCTATTAATGCCCTTGGGCGATATGGCAGGCGTCGGTCCTGGGAGCAGAGTTTTTGCTACTGGTCAAGGTATGAGTATCCAAATTGGGCCGCAGCTTCTAGGTCGTGTTATAGATGGCGTTGGATCTCCAATAGATGGCAAGGGGCCAATTGGCTTGGGAACACTATGGCCGTTGCATAATGACCCACCGAATCCCTTGCTAAGACAAAGAATTCGCCAACCTCTCACTATGGGGGTGAGGGCCATTGATGCAATGCTAACGATTGGTATTGGACAACGCGTGGGTATATTCGCTGGTTCTGGGGTAGGAAAGTCTACGCTTTTGGGGATGATTGCGAGAAATACATCTGCAGATATCAATGTTATTGCCCTTGTTGGTGAGCGTGGGCGCGAAGTTCGAGAGTTCATAGAAAACGATTTAGGAGAAGAAGGCTTAAAGCGTTCAATTATAGTTGTTTCTACTTCCGATAAACCAGCTCTTGTTCGCGTATGTGCAGCACTACTGGCGACATCAATTGCCGAGTATTTTCGCAATGAGGGTTTAAATGTGATGTTGATGATGGATTCGCTCACCCGATACTCTATGGCACAACGAGAAATCGGACTTGCAGTCGGCGAACCTCCAGTGACAAGAGGATATACACCTTCCGTATTTGCTGCTCTCCCAAGATTATTAGAACGTGCAGGTAACTCAGATGTTGGATCGATAACTGCACTGTACACTGTACTAGTCGATGGAGACGACATGAATGAACCAATCACAGATACTGTTCGAGGTATTTTAGATGGTCATATTGTATTAGCTCGGCGCTTAGCGAATCAGGGGCACTTTCCCGCAATAGATGTGTTGCAAAGTATAAGTCGTGTTATGCCAGCGATTGTTTCCGAGACGCATTTAAAGCAGTCTATTGCACTTAAAGAACTCTTAGCTGTATATCAAACGTCAGAAGACCTGATCAATATTGGCGCGTATTCCCGCGGCTCAAATCCAAAAGTGGATGAGGCAATCAGTAAGCGCGAGGCAACTGTGTCATTCTTAAAGCAAGATATGCACGAGCAATCTAACTTTCAGAGCTCATTAGAACGCTTAGAACGTGTCGTAGAAGGTGAAGGCAATTAAGTTTTCGTCGATATTGAGGTGAATATATGGCATACGTCTTTCAGTATGTAAGAATCTTGAAGCTTCGAGAAGACGAAGAGCAAGTGAAAAAGAGTGAATTGGCAAAGGCGCAATATTTAAGAGATCGCGCCCAAGCCGACCTGGTTCATTTGCAAGAAGAGAAAGCAAATTTTGACGAACAAAGGGAAAGTCGCTTACTCGATGGTTTAAAAGCGAGTGAACTGATTTGGATACGACAGTCAGAACAATGGTTTTTAGATGCTATAGAGACTTTAAGAAGTAATCTTCGTCAGGCTGAACTAGAGGTCATAAACGCGCGCGTTGCACTTGTAAGAGCAACACAAGAAAAGAAAAAATTCGAAAAGTTAAAAGAAATAAGTTATGCTAGATATCTCGAAGAAGAAGCAGCCAAAGAGGCTGTGCTTGTAGATAGTCTAGTTACTTATAAATCAACAATCAACAAGGGAGGGGATGAAGGTTGAAAAATATAATTATAGCACTCGTATTACTCATTCTTTTGCCTGCGGGATTGTTATTTGGAGCGTATACTTTTTACGATCCATTTGCAGATATTGTAAACGAAACCATGGCTAAGTTGCCAGGAAATATGGGGTCTTACTTTAGAAGCATACCCACAGAGCAAGATAATGCTTCACAACTTGTTTCTATTGCGGGTTATTTACTGGAACTAGATCCAAAGCAGGCTGTGGACAAGTTAAAACTCATAGAGAATGACGATACAGAAATATTCGACAGCGTCATAAAGAGCATGATTCGATTAAATCCATCGAGAGCGGAACGCATACTAGAAGAAAAGAGGCGCCAAAGTCTTAAGCCTAATGTGATTCAATCTACACTTGAGCAAATCAGCCAAGAGCAAGAAGAAAACAACAAGGAAAAAGCGTCTCTGATTGAAGGCCTCCCAATATCTTCACGTCTCGACAATTTTAAGCGCATATTAGATGACCAAGTAGATGCTTATTCATACATCGCAACTTTGCTGCCTCTTATGAAACCGGATACCTTTGGTGATATTGTTCCATTCCTCGCGAAAGAGGATGTCGATAAAATTCTGGCAGAACTAGATGAAACAACACGCTTGAACATAGAAAGTTATCTCTCTCAAAAAAAAGAACAGCAAACAAATTTGTTTCAGACTGCCCAAGTATTAGCTGGGAAGCCTTTGACTGAGCTAGCTCGCACTCTTGGAAGTACAGAAACCTACACCATCGATCAACTGGTATCGCTCTACCAAAGTCTTGGTCCAAAACGCGCAGGTGAGGTGCTTTCCAAAATTGACAACGATACTTTTTCGTTTGATCTGGTAAACGCAATTAAAGCACAGCAAATTTTGACTACTGGGAAAGACAATTTTACTTCGGATTTGCTGAAATCCCTAAACATTTACAAGGCTTATGACGATAATATCAATGAGTTGGTCGATATCTACAATCAACTTGATGAAAGCAAAACCGCGGATATCATTAGACGTTTGTACTGGAATACCGGACAGATAAAGCGCTATGCGTTGCAAAACGGAGAAGAAATCGCTTTATCAGACCAACAGTTAGCGCTGGACTTACTTAAGTCATTTCCGCCTAAAAAAATTGCTTCCATATTATCGTACCTTGACAACAGCATATCGACGGAAATTTCAACAAAGCTCGCCTTGCCAAACCTCGATTAAGGAGGTTGATGTAAGCCGATGAAAACCCAATTTACCCAAGTTCAGAACACACCCTTATCCGCTTATCGCCAAAGTGGAAAGGAAGCAAGCAACAGTGCAATGCCCTTTGATATCAATCGGCTAAGCCGTTCTACAAGTCTAAAGAATGACTTAGTTGCAAACGAGGCCCCCAGACGGAAAGATAGTTTTATTCCACGTGAAATGCCTGTCGTTAGGGATCCTTTTGCATCAGATAAAAATCAAAGACGAACACCTGAGCCTTCATTGCTAGAAAAAAGTGTAGATACAAACCAAAGAAATGCAAAGAACTCAAGTTCAGTAAGTCAACTTAGAAACAATGAAGGTGGCGGTTCCAAAGCCCCTTCAACAAAAAACGTTAAAGAGGTTATTGGCAACGAAGCATTCATTCAATCCAAAGTTTCTCAATCGGAGCACCTTGCCGATTCTGTGGATCAAGTGGTACAAGACCAAAATTTTGAAGAAGTTGCATTAGAACCAGTGGTAAATAGTGAGCAAGTTGACGTTGAGGATTCTAATATACTCATCAACGAGACTGCTCTTTTTTATTTGCAGGCTGATATGTCAATGCTCGACATCCAAGTGGAAGAAATTTCACAGCTGACTTTGGGCGAATCTACAGATGCGAGTCTTGTAATTACAAGTGGAAAAAGTAGTGAAAATGTCGGTTCTTTAACTCCCAAAAGTAAAGCAGCAATAATTGAGCACGTCCAAGAAATCATTTCAAAAACTAACAATGGCATTTTAAGTGAAAGTTCAGAAAGCGTCGGCGATTTTTCGGGTTTCACGCAGCGCGCCGCCCTTGATTTGTCGAAGAAGTTCGATCAAATGCTGAATGCATACAATGCAGAAACCATAAGTGTTAGTAACAATGGGAGTTCGCAAGAAGCCATCACGATGTTAGAGATAGCATCGACTAATGCCACTGCAATCGTAGGTGAGGTAATCGAGACTACAAGTCTTGTAAGTTCAATCGCAAAAGCATCAAGTGAGGCAAATAAAAGCAATGACGAAACTCGCCTTAGTGCAGATGTAACCATGCATAGTACTGGTGAAGATAGTGTGGTGGTTGACCAAAGTGTGGCTATAGAGGTGCCAGAACAACAAGTTGCACTTCTTAAAAATCAATCAGATGAAGGACAAACACAATCAGGTGATTCTGAATCGCATCTGGCTGACGAAAAGAAAATAGGAAAAGTAAAAGAAGTGAACACTGCAGATAAGACATTTGCTAATTTAGATAAAACAGTCTCAAGTGAAGCAAGTGTATCTGAAGTAAAGAAAGAAGGTCCATTGCATCAGAGAATTTCTCCGACGGCGATATTGGAGCAAATCAAAGAGGCAATGATGAAGGCACCATTAAGACAGGGAGAACGTTCTGAAATGATTCTCCAGTTAAAACCAGAGGAATTGGGTAAGGTAGAGCTGAAAATTGAAGTTCACAAAGATACTGTCATTGCTAAGTTCGATGTATCATCGACAATTGTCAAAGAAACAATTGAAAGCAGTTTAGCAGATTTAAGGAGTTCGTTAAAGGACAAAGGGTTCAACGATATGGCCTTTGACGTAAATGTTTCCAAGGAGAAAACCCCTGATTCACACGGTCGAGGTGATTCGAGAAAATCTCGTAAATCCAGATCATCAGTTTCGGAGCTTGTCGCGAATAACAGCATGTCCACCAGGTACAACGAAAAGAGTTTATCTCGTTTAGTTGGAGAATCAAACTTCGAACACTATGCATAAGGAGGTGAAATATGAGTAGTATAACTAGTTCTACTGGCATTGGAAGTGTTTTGACCAATGATAATAAGTCCTATTTAGATAACATCATGCAAAATGCAAAATCTAATCCATTAAAAGCTAATCAAGAAATGGGGCGTGATCAATTCCTCCACATTCTCTTAACTCAATTGTCTAATCAAAATCCAATGGATCCGCTTCAGGATAAAGATTTTATTGCTCAAATGGCCCAATTTAGTTCTTTAGAATCTATGCAGTCTCTCAATAAGAACTTCGAAACCATGATGACGGACGTTAAGGCATTAAAACAGACGATTGAATCTGGAACTACAGGACAAAGCGATCAAGGTAAAGATATAAAGACATTAATCGAAACCATGAAAGCGCAACATGTGACACTCAAGCAAATATCTGATGCTTTGGCAAATGTGAACACTTTACAGCTTGAGCAATTAAACCTACTAATGGGTCAAAGTCAAGCTACTCAAGCTGCTCAAGCATATGGAGATTAGGAGTTGATTATGACACCTAAAATCGAAACCCAAGCGATATTAAATCGCGTTAAAGGTACTCAAGATAACTCCGCTAGCAATCAAATTAAGCAAAACAACGCCACAACGCAAACGGGCAAGAGCTTCGAATCGGTACTTCAAAAAATTCAAGAGCGGTCAGTAGTGGTAAGTAAGCATGCAGCAGAGCGTTTAACAAATCGATCTGTTACGCTAACGGAAGCAGAATTAAAGCGAATAGGCGAAGTTATGGAAAAAGCGCAAGCAAAAGGGATACGCGATGCGGTGATTATCATAGATGATAAAATACTAGTTGCCAATATCCCAAACAAAACAATCGTTACAGCGGCAAAAAAAGGAGACTTAGGCGAACATATCATTTCTAATATTAATGGCGCTATTGTCTTATAAAATTAGCTGGACCAATTCGGAGGCTAATGTACCTTTGATCGACAGATAAGGTACGACTAAAAGGAGGTCACGCATATGATGCGTTCAATGTTTTCAGGTGTATCTGGTCTTAGAGCTCACCAAACAAAGATGGATGTCATTGGCAATAACATTGCCAACGTCAATACAGTAGGCTTTAAAGGCAGTTCGGTTTCTTTCCAAGAGGTTTTCTCTCAAACAGTGCAAGGAGCAGGCTCACCACAAGGTGGCTTAGGTGGTACAAATCCACGCCAAATAGGACTAGGTGCTACTGTTTCGTCAATGGATGTCAACCATACAAAAGGTTCAACACAACGTACAGATAACCCAACTGATTTGATGATCGATGGAAATGGTTTCTTTGCGGTTACGAATGATCCAACCTATCAAAATCGCTTCTATAC
>CALFXQ010000010.1 GCA_937958285.1 uncultured Fusibacter sp.
TTTTTTTAAGCCAAATTCTATTTTGCCACCAATAGTCACTCTCAGCCAACAAACAATCTAAACTCAAAAAAAAACCAGAATACTCAGGTGTATTAAAGTAAATATAAAGAACATCGGCCCGTCCCTCAGCCATGTCGTAAACATAGGTTTGCATCTGGTTCTTAGAAAAATCTTCAGCTAACCCAAGAGCACGCTGATGCCCCTCTAAATAACCAATATGCCTGCTCATATAAGCATCTACATCGAGAGCAATTTCACGGCCTAGCGCCTTTACATACTTAATATTAGAGTTTTGAACAAGACCTTCCATTCTAAAAACACCAAAAGCTGCCATGGTTGTCGCCACTAAAAACACAATTACACCTGTCATCGCGACAATTTTATGCCTTACGCTCTTCATCATATTCACCTCGTGCCACCCTCGTGCCACCCTCGAGGGTGGCACCAGCATCATAAACACTAGTTGTTTCCTTGGTGCTTGACCTTGACTCTTAAGTCTTAATAAGTATTGCTTTGCTACCTTCTCAAAAACACTACCCATAAAACGATTAAAGTCAGGCTTGATAACCTTATCGACAACTGCTTCATTCCCAAACTCAACCAACTCAGACATATAAGGAAACATATACGTGAAATAGAATCTAAAATATGAGTCTTTTAAAAAGTATAGACCCTTGCGACTCTTTGCAATCTGCTTAATAGGTATGGTCACAGGATATTCCTTCTCAATAAGACCTAGTTCTATCAAGTTATTTAGATAATAGGTGAGCCTTGTTCTATCAATCCCAGATTTTTACTCTATTTCATTAATAGTCGTACACCCAAGTGCAATAGCTTGAATCACAGTATAGTAAGACAGCACCTCTCGAAGTTCCTGCCTAAGTAAAAATTCAACTTCATTAAATAAGATTGAGCCTCTATCTAAAGCAATTCTAGCAATATTGTCATAGAAAGACGCCTTTAGGGTCACTTGTACTAAGTAGTGAGGGACGCCACCAAACACTGCATAATATTGGATAACCTCTTCAATAGAAGAGCCACAAAGCAGCTCAGCAGTTTCATAAACAGATAACTCGTCAACTTATAATTGCCAGTAAGTCTTCCATACAATGGATTTTTAACAGTCAGTAACTCCTTTTCGATAAAAGCCATAGATGGACCGCAAAGAACTAACATTACTTGGGAATTCTTTAGCTTTTGATCCCAACTATTTTGCAAAATTGAAGGTATTGATGAGTTGCCATTGACCATATAGGGAAATTCGTCTATAACAACCAAAACTTGCCTTTGCATAGCTTGATTAGCAAGAAAGTCGAAGGCATCTTCCCAGGTTTTAAAAGTAGTGGTCATATTCTCAAAAGGTGTTCCCTTTAGTACAGCTATTGAAAATAACTTAAGTTGATTCTTATCCCCGTCTCAATAGCTGAATAGAAAATATGAGGTTTATCAGCCGTAAAATGCTTCAAGAGCTCCGTTTTACCGATTCTTCTTCTACCATAAATAACAAGAAGCTCAGCATTTGCTTGTATATATCTTTTCTCCAAGTACCCCAGTTCTCTTTTTCTACCAGCAAACATAATAATCTCCTCGATACTAATGAGTCTATTATATGTCTCTAGACTTATTTTGTCGAGTTTAAATTAGACTAATCACGCCTCTACACAAAAGTGCCACCCTCGAGGGTGGCACGAGGGTGGCTCGAGGGTGGCACCTATATAAAGAATTGTACAACAGCTACAATCAATCCAGTTGCTCCAACAACATATGAAATATAGACCAACTTTTTATTTGCTATATCGCTAAGCTTCTCAATAATTCCCTTTTCCATATTTTCAACCAGTACCTCATTATCCGATATCTTCTTTGAGAGCTTATCACACACAGCTTGCAGTTCAATAATTTGAGCATCTTTAACGAGGCTAGATTCCAGTAACTGATTTACTAGCATTGAAAGCTCTTCGTCCCTTTCCGCTTGCCTCGCTATTTCCTTGTCTTGGTTTCTATTTTTTTCTTCACCAACTTCAATCAATCTTGCAAGCTCTGCATCAATTTCCGCTTGGCGAGCTATCTGCTCATCCTGTCTTCTATCCTTTTCTAAACCAGCGGCAATCTCTCTTGCATGTTCTGCATCAATCTCCGCTTGGCGCGCTAGCGCTGCATCCTGGATTTTGTCCTTCTCAGCTTTTTCCGCAAGTATTTTATCATGCTCTCTATCTTTTTCAGCCTGTTTCTCTAAAAGGGCATTCTGTTTCTCTTCGTGATCCAACTGTTCTTTCAACAGCTTTTCATATTCCGTGTCCCTCTGTTCATGTGTTCGTAATTTCACTTCATGTGCTTTTACCTTTTCACTTAAATCACTTTGTTTTTTCATGATGTCTTCTTGAGCTTTAAGCTGTTTTACAACAGCAATTAACTCCTGACGAGCAAACTCGTCAAGTTCTTCCTCAGAAGCACCTTTCAGTTTAAGTTCAAGTTCCCTTACAACGCTTCTATTCATTGCAATGTTTGAAACGCCAAGTGCAAATAAAAACTTTGTAATTTCAGCAAGTTTCTGCTGATACTCAAAAGATACTTCCATTGCATGAGCTGTAGATATTTGGGCATCAGCCAAGTCAACCGTTGCTTCTTGTAATGATTCAATCGCTGCCTTCTTTTGAAACAATCCTGTAGATTTGTCCTTAGCTAACTTAGCAGAGTTTTTAGCAGAATCCGCTTTTCTAATTGCTTCACTGACATTTTCTTTTAGAACCTTTAATCCGGTAAATTGCTCTTTAATAATCGAAGGTACCTGACTAGCATTTAATTCAACTGAAATCATATTAGTGTCAACCATTAGTGCTACCCCCATCTACATTTCATCCTTAGCTAAATAATCTAAATACAAAACGAATGCTAAGCAATCGTATTGTTGTAGTGTAATTGCCTTAGAAGTACTTTTTATATCCAACAAACCTTTCCTTGACACCTTTTGAAAGTCCTTTGTAACCCATTTATGATCCACATTTCCAATGCGGTCTATGTAATTCTTCTCTAAATCTACATATTCCTGACTTCTCTTATTTGCATATAAAATGAAGCTATCATAATCACCACCTGACAGTTTTATGTCATCTGCCTTTAAGAGAAATCCATCTACCGAAATAAATATATTCATACCGTATTTACTAAACACTTTTCTATAAGACAAATCCGGCTTTTGAATCTCGCCGACATATATCTTGATCGCGTTTTTAGAGATATTTGCATGCTTTAAGGCCGCTACAGAGTAAATCTCAACAATACACCCAGAACCAACATCACTTGAGAATACTTCCACATCATTTATAAACTGAAATAGATGCAATAAGTTAATCCCATAAGCGATTTCTTTACCTTCACAAACAATGGCAAATCTGTTTTTATACATATATTACCTCATGTATAGATTATCCCCATTCCAAGATATCTGCTAATTCGTCGACTAACCTAGGATTCTTCTTTTTAACCTCAGGGACCATTTGTCCAATACTTTTAAGTGAACCCTTCATATCCTCAAACGCCTGCACGAAAATCTCAGTCGTTTTTTCCACCATTCCATAGGCTTGTTCTAAAGTTTCTTCTGTGCTCTCTGCTGCTATCCACATGCCAGCTTGCTTGTAGTATACTTTTGCTCCTAGCAAGAAAATCTGCTCACCCTGAAGTTTAATCCTCTGGTTTCTCTTTGCAGACCTAGAAATACCCATGCCAACATCAACCGATACTGCCACAACAAATCTACCTACCCCAACAAAGTTGACCCTTAAGAGCATATTAGATAAAAACGTCGAAACATCAACTGACTTTGATGCAGCCCGTACCGCTGCATCTGCCATATCTATTGCAGTAAAGGTGCCTGTTGCAATTGTCATCATTCTCACTATTGTTCTGTTATTGAAGGGAATAACTTTCTTCCACTCAATCGCACTAACATCATGCTTTTCCTTTAACTCCATAATAAATCTTCGAATAAAATAGGATGCTCTTACAAGAACTTCGTTGATAATCACAGGCATGGCTTGCCGTTTCAACTCATGCATTATCGCCATCTCAGTTTTAACATCGAGTTTGCTTTCTGGACCTTCAAAGAGTTTATTGAACACACCAAGATCAATTTTATTTTTACCTGTTCCGATGCCATTCTTATATGCATCTCTTAACTTCATCAAAAAGTCTTCATTGCGAAAACACGGAATAGATGCTAATTCAGATATCGTTGAAAAAAATGAACCAGGAAGACTTGTTTTAGTTGCTATATCACTCATTAAATGACCTTTTCTATTTGCAATCGTCTTTGCACAAGTAATAAACCAGTTAATAATTCCTGCAAATAGCTTTGTTACTGCATTTTTTCCAACAAAATTTCCATATTCATTAACCACAATTGGAATGTTAATATCTTCACCATACTTATTTACATAGCGTGTGCTCCCAGTAAATTGAACGATAATACAACAAATAAGCCCTACTAAAGTTGGATGATGACAAAAGTCATCCAGTCTATGTGTTTGGCCATCAATTCCGAAGTTACCCGATTTGTATGCACCATCACCTGGTAAACGGAACTTCCATTCTAGAAACTCGATAGCTGTTTCTAGTCTATTAGGATCTTTCGACTTTCTTCTAGGCAAACCTTGTCCCTCTAATGCAAAATTACAGTAGGGCACATAGTCTGGCATTTTCTTCGCAAAATCGATTACCTTACGATTAACTTTCTCACCTGTATTTTGTTTTGCCTCAGCAAAATTCCACTCACCAACGAAAGTAGCGTCAATGATTCCAGTGATAACACCACTGGTAACTGCTATCGCATAATCTATGCCATCTGCATGATTCGTTAGTCTATCAATATCCGAATTCAATTTTACAATTTTGCTTTCAACTTCAGATAACTGTTCATCAATGGATGCTATGCCCTCAACAATATGTCGCTGCCTATCATCCTCAATGCAATTTAAATCAACTAGAGGCATTACCTCAAACTCAACCTCAAAATCATTAGCCGCACTTCTAAAATCAACGATTTTACCCATGCATCACCATCTTTCTCATGTTTAGAAACCTGGTTCCGAAGGTGTAACATCCCCTTTCCTGCATCGCCCACGGTGCCCATACTTTACTTAAATCTTATAATAACAAAAGCAATAAAATTGGTATTGGGCTGATTGTCAAATACGCTTCAAAAAGGTGCCACCCTCGAGGGTGGCACCTTTTACTAGCACCGCATATACAATGTACTTCACCGTCCCAAGGGCAAGCATCTCCCAAGGAGCGTGAGCGACCAGCCTCGCCAGCCGCCCTATCCGCACCGGGGAGTGCCCCTAAGCCTATTTCAAAGCAAACCAAACCCCGCCTGTGCCATCGTACTTTGTTCCAAAAGAGAACTTTGGCGTATCGTTCACATCCACCAATGCTGGAATCCAGCCTGTTGAATCTGAACCCGCATAAAGTGTCGTGTCCAAGGCATCATTAAGTGTTACTATGCCAATATCGTACTTCTTGTTCTTCGCGTTGAAGAAATTGAAAAGCACATAGCTGATGTCGAAGGATTTGCCATCAGATGCTTCCAGAAGCTTAAACTCCACCTTCACCAACATATACTCCTTACCAGCTGGCGGCTCGGCATTAAACAGGTTGTCCGCCTTGACCTTTTCAAGTGCAGCAGCACCACGCACAACCTCTAGCACCTTGATCTGAGCCTTGAATTTCGCCACAATCCAATCAAAGGAAACCACTTGAGACGTGCCAATCGGCGCTGGGTTGTTCATGTTGAATTTATTGGCCACCACTGGCTCATATATTGCTGCAGAATTCGTCTTTTTGTCCCAACTAAAAGATTTCTTTAGCCCTGCTGCGACCTTGTCAGCCGGCACATAGAGCTTGCCCTTATAAACCAAATTGTCGTTCGACACTGGTGTGCCATTAATGGTCAGTTTGACCTGGTTCACAAAGGCCTCGATTTTCACGGACTTGGTTGTCGCAAACCCTAGCCCCGAGAACAAGAAGGCCATCGTCAACACACCTGCTAGAAATCCTTGAAACTGCTTCTTCATATTATACCTCCAATAAAATTAATAATTTATGATAAGGGGCTTGCCGCCCCTATCATACGAGCCGTGTACTTTAGAATTAGTATGTGATATAGCAACAACCTTACATTCAGATTTTGTTATTTATTTAACAATTAACTTTCCAGAAAAAGCCGCCCGCAAGCGGCTTAAAAAGGATACGGTGGTGAGGGTGGCTCGAGGGTGGCACGAGGGTGGCACGAGGGTGGCACCAGGGCAAGGGTGGCACCTGTTAAAACTTTCTCCACACCACGCGATTCACGTAGTCTGTGTAGCTCAGTATGATGCGCAGTACTTTGTCGGCGACGTTTGGCATGCTGTAGTCGGCGACCAAGCGCATATCGCCCTTGTGTTGAGTCTCCAGCACCTTCAGACCTTGAAGGATTCGCTCTTTTTGGAGCCCAACCATCATCACGGAAGCCTCTTCCATGGCCTCGGGGCGCTCGTGAGCCTGACGAATATTGAGGCCCCTGAGCCCCAAAATAGACGACTCCTCGCTGATGGTGCCGCTGTCGCTAAGCACGGCCTTGGCCTCCATCTGCAGGCGCACGTAGTCGTTAAACCCAAGAGGCTTCAGCGTCTGCACCAAAGGATGAAAACTAACGCCCTTGGCCTCGATCATCTTAAGGGTACGCGGATGGGTGCTCACAATCACAGGATACCCGTAAACCTCGGCAACCGCGTTAAGGCTCTCGACCAAGTCTAAGAAGTTCACCTCGTCGCTGATGTTCTCTTCGCGGTGGGCTGAAACCACAAAAAACTTATCAGCCACAAGACCCAGTCTGTCTAGAACATCGGAAGCAGCAATGTCATCACGACGCGATGCGATCACTTCGAACATGGGCGAACCGGTTTTAATAATACGATCAGCAGGCAAGCCTTCGCGCAGCAAGTACTCTCTGGCAATGTCGCTGTAAGTTAAATTGATGTCTGCAGTGTGGTCGACAATCTTTCGATTGGTCTCTTCAGGAACACGCTGGTCGTAGCAACGATTACCCGCTTCCATATGGAAAATGGGGATTTTTTTGCGTTTAGCAGCAATGGCACACAAACAGCTGTTGGTGTCGCCAAGCACTAACACCGCATCAGGCTTGACCGCATCGAGAATAGGGTCGATCTTAATGAGGATATTGCCAATTGTTTCGACCGCAGTACCCACCGCCGCACTTAAAAAATAGTCGGGCTTTCTAAGCTTGAAGTCCTCGAAGAACACCTCGTTTAATTCGTAGTCATAGTTTTGCCCAGTGTGGACCAACACATGCTCTACCGCTTCAGACTGCTCCAACTTTTGAATCACCGCCGACAGTCTAATAATTTCAGGCCGAGTGCCCACCACCGTCATAACCTTAAGTCGCTTCAAACTAAACCTCCAAGAAATAAGTGTCGGGCCTTTCGGGATCGAAGGCCTCGTTACACCACATAAAAGTCACAAGTTCCGTCTCGCCAACATTGATAATATTGTGCGTATAACCCACGGGAATATCTACAACCTCAATGGCCTCGCCAGACACACGATAGTCAATCACGTGATCGGAATCTACTTTTCTAAATTGAATCAGCGCCTCACCACTTACCACCACAAACTTTTCGTTCTTTGTGTGGTGCCAATGATTGCCTTTTGTAATGCCAGGGTTGGATTTATTCACAGAAAATTGTCCGCGATCGGGTGTCCTAATAATCTCGGTAAACGAGCCCCTAGCATCCTTGTTCATCTTGAGCGGGTACGAGAACTGATCAAGCGGCAAGTAGCTAAGATAAGTGCTGTAGAGGGCCTTTTCGAAGCCATTGTCGAGTTTAGGCACACTTAAATTGGTGCGCGCCTTTTTAAAGCCATAGATAAGCTCTGCAATTTCACCCAGCTTGATTTTATGCACGGTGGGCACAATGCAGAAGTCGTCTTCTTTAGTCACATTGCCATTTAGAGCTTTTATAAAGGCCTGAACCACATCGTCAATATACACAAGGGTCATTAAGTGATCGGGGTTATTGACTTGAATCTCGAGGTCGTTGGCAATATTGTGGCAGAAGGTGGCAACGCCGCTGTTGTAATTGGGTCTGCACCATTTGCCAAACACATTTGGCAGCCTAAACACAAACACATCGCTGTGATTCTCTTTGGCATGTTCGAAGCATACCTGTTCGCCAGCGAGTTTACTCTGACCATAGGCATTTTCGCTAGCTGCCTGAGTCGAAGAGGTAATAAGCACAGGAGCGGGGTTGTTGTGGCTTTTAAGCAGGCTTAAGAGCTGATGGGTAAAGCCGTGATTGCCCTTCATAAACTCGTCTTCAGTGAGGGGGCGGTTAATGCCCGCCAAGTGGAACACGAAATTACAGGTCTTGGTGTAGGCTTCGAGGTCTTGGGGAGTGGAATCCACGTCGAATTCCAATATATTGGTATAACCCTTGTTTTTAAGCTCTAAAACAAGGTTCTTGCCAATAAAGCCCTTAGCGCCGGTTACAAGTATTTGCTGTTTGGATTCCATAGTTTAAGTTCCTCTCTCACTAAATCTAGAGTCAACAATCTCTCCTTCACCTGCTCAACATTGAGCTGGCGGGTGTTGTTGGAATTGTATTCCCCTTCGATGGTGAGCTTTTCGTCGCCCTCGCTAAAGTACTTGTCGTAGTTGAGGTCGCGCTGGTCGGAAGGCACGCGGTAGAAATCGCCAAGATCTGTAGCCACAATGTGCTCTTCGCGGGTTAACAGGGTTTCGTAGTTTTTCTCGCCGTGGCGTGTGCCAATCACGCGAATTTCGTTGTCTACTTCGAAGAGCTCCTTAATAGCCTGAGCCAAATCGCCGATTGTAGAAGCAGGCGACTTTTGAACCATAATATCGCCAGCATTGGCGTTGTTAAAGGCAAAAACAACAAGCTCAACCGCTTCTCTGAGGTCCATTAAGAAGCGCGTCATGTTAGGGTCTGTAACCGTTAACGGCTCGCCACGCTTGATTTGATCGATAAAGAGAGGAATAACAGAACCCCTAGATGCCATAACATTGCCATAGCGGGTGCCACAGATCAATGTTAGCTCCTGCGGAATGGTGCGTGACTTGGCCACAAATACTTTTTCCATCATGGCTTTAGAGATACCCATGGCGTTAATGGGGTATGCGGCTTTATCTGTAGAGAGGCAAATCACCTTTTTAACGCCGCACTCAATGGCAGCGCTTAGCACATTGTCTGTGCCAATAACATTGGTCTGTACCGCTTCCATCGGAAAGAACTCACAAGAAGGCACTTGCTTGAGGGCCGCTGCATGAAATACGTAGTCAACACCGTACATGGCGTTTTTTACGCTATCGCGCTGGCGCACATCGCCCACGTAAAACTTGATTTTGTCGTTTTTGTAGAGCTTTCGCATATCGTCTTGCTTTTTTTCGTCGCGAGAAAAAATACGAATTTCTTTAATACCCGTTTGCAAGAAGCGATTGAGCACCGCATTGCCAAAAGAACCCGTACCACCTGTAATTAATAACGTTTTACCACTAAACATAATACCCTCCAACTTATTTTATCGTAGATCACGATTAATCTATTCACACTCTCTATGATAACCGAGAGAAGCCTATAAAGACAACACCTTCTCAAATATTGTAAAGAAAAACACCAATAAAAGGTAACTTAAAAACCAAAAACCTACTCTTTCTTTATAGAACAGCGATTAATATACATTATTTCAAGAAGCAGTTTACTATAAGGACTTGGAAAACAATGAACTAAACCAAACTTTCAAATATATCAGCACTGTCTTTATTACACAACAGCACAAGAGTCTATATCATTAATGTAGCCCATCCAAACATCTCGTAGCTTCTCTAAAAGCGCGTTTGAAACTTTTGTAAGTGAGTAATTCTACATATACACATAGACAGATATCGCAAATTATTCCACAAAAGTATATCACCTTGAGATATACCAGTCATACATGAAGCATCATGAGCTACTCATTTCATCAGGATGATTCGTTACAGAATTTTGAAGTTTTTTAATCGAATTGAGTAGATCTAAAGTCTGATCCAAAGTGTTGGTCTTATGCTGTTTTGCTAATTTCAATTGTAGATATTCGATTAGAATTCTTATTTCATGGCTAGTTACGTAACAAAGAATTTGTTCGTGATAAACTCTACTGTCTAAAAAATCATATGAACGCAGATCATTTGAAATTAGAGAAAAGAAGACCAAACTGTTTTCTAATCGCGCGGAATAATCAAACAAAATTACATTTTTTCTTTTTTTTACCAACACCAAGTTGTATAAATACTCATATAAATCTGCGCCTTTTAGACTGCCATTATTGTCAGTGAACTCATACTTAAACTTAACATATTGCTCCATTCTCTTATCAAAAATGTTTTGGTATGCTAGTCGCTTACTATCGTCTGTCTCTTTTTTTTGTTGCTTCCAAGTAAAAATTAATGAAGAGAACAGAACAAATACACCACAAGAGTTTATGGTATCTAATAAAATTGAGCCATCATAAATTGTTAATTTACTTATTAAAATTGGAAAGTTAAAGAGGTCTGAGTACGATATACCCGCTTTATATTTAATGATTAAGAAAACATATAGGACAATTACAAAGGGTAACAAAACCCCCAATACCATAAGAAAATCCCAATTGTTATATGTAAAGTGATTTTTAAATTTCATGTTTTGATCATTTCTCTCAATCTTAATCTTCATCATTACCTTTCACTTTTCTTTGAATGTGACATATTGAACATTACTAAAATCACTTAAATCTTCACGATCTAGTAAGGTAATAAAAATCTGATTTACTCTTGAATTTATTAACATCCTGAGTAGTTGTCTTAAAGTTACGCGATCTAGATATGACGAAAATTCATCAATTAAGATAACTGAATTGGTTAAATCACAAAATGACAATATTAATGCATAAGTCATTAAAACCAACTCGCCACGAGAAAAATTGAAGCTTGAAAAGTGTACTTCATCACATTTTATGTCTATCTTACTATAATCCACCTTACGGTACTTCAGCAAACATGCTAAGTTTTCGATAAAAAGATTGTATCTAGAAATAAAAATTCGATTTGTGGTATCCAATAAATCTGTATTTGCTTTTAGATAATTAGAGTGAAGTTCCAGTATAACTTTTTGAGGATTAACAATCACAGCATCCCGATTTATTGAAAATTTGGTATGAAAAAAAAAGTCGGGATTAGAGTCAATTATGTTTGAGCCAAAACTCATATATAAATATTTGATATCAATAAAATCGAAAAAATGATTTTCTACCAACTCTGAACTCAAGATGTCTCCGATCTTGTAGGCTACAAAAGTTTCTATTGCCGATTCCCATGTGTTTTTCATGTTCAAATCATGACGGTTTGTATAACATTTTTTTAATGCATTAAATATGCGTAGATTTGA
>CALFXQ010000011.1 GCA_937958285.1 uncultured Fusibacter sp.
TATAGTCTAATTTTAAGGAGATGATGGTAAATGAAAAAGGACAAAGAACTAACATCGATGCGCAATGTAGGTATTTTAGCAATTGCCTACGCAGTCTCAGTATTTGTACAAAATGCAATCTTCGCAGTCTCGGCGGGAACACCTTCATATGGCGATCCCATGAGCAAAGTGCTCTCATATCATGCCGACAATCAAGAGACATTGGCAATTACTTCTGGTCTCGAAACGGTGAATATGGTTTTACTGCTACTGTTCTTAGTATCGCTACACAACCTTATTAAACGCCGTGGTGGGCAAGGGGAAGATTGGTCTAGGCTTGCAATGGTTGCAGGTGCAACCTTCGCTGCGCTTTCGGCAGTGTTCTATGCATCCCATATTTCTGTTATTGTAGCTTCAAACAGTTTAAGTGAATCCAATGTAGCTTTTCAAATGATGTGGCAATTTCATGCTGCTACCTTTGCACTTGCATTTCCTGCGCTGGGCTTGACTTGTATTGGCACTACTTTTGCTGCCCACGCAAATGGATTAACAAAGCCCTGGCAAAGTCTGTTAGGCATTTTAGGTGGCATCCTGCCAATTGTAGGTGGACTTGGAAATGTTGCTATCGCTAGTGGATCTAACTTGATTGCCGCTGGTGTACTCGGACTATTTTTATGGCTTTTATGGCTTGTAGCAACTGGTATTCGACTTATACGAGGTCGGGTGGCATAGAACCTACTTCGCAACCAGCTTCAACAAGAGTAGTGTGTTGTGTAGTTGTTGCAGTGGAACGGATGTGTTATAGATTTCCAAAATGGAAGCTACAAAGTGAATATCCATGTTAAGTCGCTCAAAAGATGTGAGTGACTTTTTTTTTTTTTTTTTTTAGTCAATTTCGACTTTTTATTGACTTAACACTTAATGGAATATATCCGAACCCACGAATCACCACAATGCATCAGGATTTCGAAGCGACATTTCGGGAGTTCAGGTGGCATAACCTTAGAACAGAACACCTTTTGGTTTTAGTGAATCATGCCACCCGCTTTACAGTTGCCATGTATGAGGTCAAGCGGTAGGATTTAAAAAAACCGGATGAAAATATTGAGGTTTATATGAACCTCTTGGGTGCTGTTGAATATACCAAAAACAGTAACAGACACGCATCAGCAGATATGCGGTTGGAAGACTTTCATAAAGTGATACAGAGAATCTTCTAGTGGCTGAATCGCCATCTTTATGAGTTTACTATCAACCGTCAAGAACTATTGAACGATCAGGCCCTGTGTGAGTTCTTTCCTGAAAATAAGAAAATGTCGTATATCTATGATTTCGGCGATAATTGGGTCCATGAAATTGAGCTGGTTCAGGAGATAGATGCATATGACGGTGAAGTTCCCTACTTATTAGAAGCTAGTGGACAAACACCCCCTGAAGACGTGGGCGCGTTACTGGTCACCCCAGCATAGTGAGTGGCAAGGTCGACCTATGGTGATTCGCGTTCGGTAGCTCGTCTGCCGTGGACTACTGTCCCTGTTGGTTATGGAGATCATTTATGGATGCTGTCGCTGTTGGCCGTCAGAGTAAAGTTTTAACTGGTTGACCATCAGCATTTAAAAATTAAAACCCAGTTTATAATTCGAATTACAAAATGAATTATAAATTGAGTTTTATTTTTTGTATGATAAAATTAAAGTACTTAAGGGGGGGCGTGATATGTTTCAAAAGATGATTGAAAAAGGTGAGTCAAAGACTGTCGAGTTCAAGGCGGATTTACCACATGGAAATCAATTGGCGCAAACCATCTGTGCATTTGCCAACAGAGCAGGTGGCTATGTTTTGATTGGTGTTTCTGATGGTGGAGAAGTTATTGGCTTGTCATCTGAAGATATCAATAGTTATTTAGAAAAGATACCAAATTTGATTCATGACACTATTTTTCCTATGCTTATTCCTGAGATTTATAGTGTGACAGTTTTAGATAAAGCGGTCTTGGTGATTCAAGTTTATCCGGGCAGTAATTTACCTTACTACATGAAGAGTAAGGGTAAAATAGAAGGCACATATGTGAGAGTTGGACGAACCAATAAACGGGCTGATATGGAAATGATTAAGGAGCTTGAACGGCATAGGATGAATAAATCCTTTGATGAAGATACATTCAAAGAATTAATACAATCGGATGTTGAATCGCTGATTAATGTACTAGAAAATGCCATGGCTTCTTCAATCACAAAAGAAAAATTACTTAATTTAAAGCTGATTGAACGTGTAGGTGAAATGGAATACTTGACAAATGCAGGGGCTGTTATTCTAGGTAAAATGGGGAATACATCTGTTAAGTGCGCCAGATTTTCAGGGGAATCTATTGTCGATTTCATCGACAAAAAAGAGCATAGTGGGGATGTTTTTACTGTCATCAATAAGAGCATGATTTTCTTAAAAAACCATTTGATGCATGCAGGCATGATACAAGGTTATGGTCTAAAGAGAAAAGATGTTCTGGAAGTACCAGAAGAAGTGTTGAGAGAGGGACTTATCAATGCCTTGATGCATCGCGATTATGCCATTCAGGGCTCGGATATTAAAATTGCTATTTTCGATTCTAAAATAGAGATCACTTCACCCGGTGGTTTGCCTAAATCTCTGGCGGTTGAAGATATCTATTCGGGGCGTTCAGAAATTAGAAACAGAGTCATATCTAATCTCTTACTTAAATCCGGTTATGTGGAGCAATGGGGTAGTGGCATACCAAGAATGATTGAAATGTGCAAGGAAGTAGGCCTCAAAGTACCTGAGATTGAGGAAAAGGGATTGTTTATTGTTTTAAGAATTTTTAGGAAAGATCAGATGCACAAAAGCAGACTAGAGTATCTGAATAATGATCTGAAATTTCAACCTACTTCTGAACCTAAACCAGAAAGAAAAACTAAAAGCGATGCGATTGCTGATCATTTGAATCAAATTTATGCCCTGCTGGTTGAAGACAATCAATTGACCGTTAAGGAGATTGCCGATAAGGTTTATCTGGCAGAAGCGTCTACACAAAGAAGGTTGAAAACTTTGCAGGACCAAGGCATGATTGAACGCGTTGGGTCAAAGAAGACGGGCCAGTGGGTGATTAAAAAAGAATAGCTGAGATGCCATTAACTTCGCAACCAGCACATGCTAAAGAGGAAATCTCATAACAGCTAGAGCGCCAAAAGTGTTAACCAGCTACTAGGGGGTGCAAATTTAAGCGGCATATAGCTTTAGCATGTGCATGGGAGGTGTTGATGAAAACATGGCATAAAAAAAGTATCGAATAGCAAAGCATCGAATAGCAAAGGAGAGAAGGGTGCTAGCGTATTCCTCGAGAAGGACGGAAAGATTATTGCAAAAACAATAACGACAGTAAAAAACTGAAGATCCTTGTTAAGTGATGTTCACCCTAGGTGGCGAACAGAAAATGTGGGGGACTTATAATGGTCACTTGACGGCTCCAACCTTGTGTGGTATATTTATTTTGCACTATTAAATTGCGCGCAATACAATTGCATCGGAGGCACCATCGTGGAACAACTCAAACTGAAAAACCAGCTCTGCTTTCCCCTCTATGCGGCAGCCAAGGATATGGTAAGGCGTTACAAGCCTCTTTTAGATCCCCTTGGGCTCACCTATACTCAGTATATTGTGCTCTTGGCGCTGTGGGAGCGGGGAGAAAGCAATATTAAAGCCCTTGGCGAGGCCCTGCACCTAGACTCGGGTACGTTGACGCCGGTGCTCAAGCGACTGGAGCAGCAGGGATTGATTGTTCGAGGGCGGTCTTTGGTAGACGAACGCAACCTGGCCGTGGGACTTACGGCTCAAGGGGAGGCGCTCAAGCTTAAGGCAGCTGAGGTACCGCTTCAAATTGGAAAGTGCTTAAACCTCAGTCCTGAGGAGGCCAAGGTCCTTTATACCTTATTGTACAAACTACTGGAGGTAGACCATGAAGCTTTATGATTTTAATGTGAATAACAGCCTAGGTGAGGCAGTAGACCTAACAGCATATCAAGGAAAGGTAGTTTTGGTGGTCAATACCGCCACTAAATGCGGTCTAACCCCCCAATACGAAGAGCTGGTTACCCTATATGAAAAGTACAAGGACCGTGGCTTCGAAATTCTAGATTTTCCCAGCAATCAATTTAAGGAGCAGGCACCAGAGAGCGACCAGGAAATCAATGCCTTTTGCTCATTAAACTTTGGAACGACCTTCCCCCGCTTCCAAAAGACAGATGTGAATGGCGAGTTTGCATCAGACCTCTTTAAGTGGCTAAAGACAGAGGTGCCAAAAGATAAGGGCAACCTAAAGACCAAGGCATTCGAGGTTGCAGTGGCTGGCTTTAGAACCCACAAGGAACCTGGCGACATCGTGTGGAATTTTGGCAAATTCCTGATTGACCGCGAGGGCAAGGTGGTAGAACGCTATTCCCCAGCCCTTAGCCCAAAGGACTTAGAGCAGGACATCGAAGGGCTA
>CALFXQ010000012.1 GCA_937958285.1 uncultured Fusibacter sp.
GAATATCTAAAGCAGTATGTAACGAGATTCCCTTTGAAGTTGGAAATGATACATGGTGTGTTTTTAGAAGTGCCTTAACTCAAAGTTGGGGTGCAGTCTCGCTATATGGAACAGGCGCTAATGCAGCAGCTGTCAGTAAAACAGGCACACAATATATTCTCCGAGCACTTAACTATATCGCCGGGGGTGTAGGCGGTGGCGATGAGATTGCAATGGCTGCACTACACTACGCATTCAGATCAGAAGAAGGCACTTATACGCACTCTAGATTAGAGGACGATTTACCAGGAGTGCTTAGTTGTAAAAACATGAGTGAAGTACTGAACTTAGTCTATCCAGAGTTTGAGATAAACATCGCGGATTTCAAAAAAATACCCCCTCTTGTCTTTGAACTCGCTGGCCTTAACGATGAGGTATGTATAGAAATTCTTGAAACCCACGGGCGCACTCAAGGCGATTTGGTAGCTGGCATGATTAAAAAAGCCCTTTTACAGCTAGAAAGCGTTCCAGTAGTTACTGGTGGATCCGTATTTAAGGGCTCTACAACACATTTTGTAGATGCTATGATGGCACAAATACAAAAGACAGCCCCCTTGGCATTCGAAGTTAAGCCTGACTTGCCGCCAGTAGCTGGCGCTGCGCTTCTCGCCGCCGAACGCGCAAATTTCATACTGGACAATGCATTCTACAGCGCACTTCACAGACAGTTTTAACGCAGTTTGTTACCAAGTAGTTGACTTAACTGTGCGCAATAAGTATCGAAACGCACTAAAAGAAAGACCAAACACCTTATACAGTGTTTGGTCTTTCTTAAATTGGAAAGTTTTCTGGTTTTTTCATTGAATCTGAAGGTGTGTATAACTCATGGGGCGTATGCCCTTTAAAAACCCATCTCGGCGTATGCTGATATACAAGGCTCAATAAGCGCAAAAGGCTTTTGATCATTTCAGGTGACTTTTGATCGACTTTGCTAAGCATGTGTTCAACGATTCGCTGAGGTGTCCAATCTAAGTTCATTTGTAAGAGCGCATTATTTAGGGCAAGCTGCGCACTGATAACATCGAAGGCGCAATGATTGTTTAAAAACCTTTTAACCTCAGAATGATGCGTCGAATACTCGGGCATCGCATTTGATTTAAATGCAGCGAGTGCACTCTGGCCAATCATTGCGTATTCCCGTTGTGTTTCTGATGATTCTTTGGAAATCGCAGCAATTAAGGCGCTAGGGTTAGCAATTTGCTGGTGACAAAGAAAATGGTCTTTTTTCGTTGCAAATCTACAAACGCCAATAACATCTAAGATTTCCTCTAACAGCAATGGGTCGTTTTGCTCTAATTCAAAATGTTGCCTAATAATCTGGATTGCACTGTTAAAACTAACAGCGCCATAAGTGCAGACAATTGCATCTAAAAGCGTGCTCAATGACATCGCTCTTTTGTTGACTGGGACTTTATTTGACATTTAATGTGCTCCTTCAATAGTCTCAAAAACTATTGTAACACATACTCTTCATTATGCGCGAATATACGACAAAAAAGCATCGACAATTATGGGGTCAAATCGTTTGCCACTTTGTTCTGTCAAATACGCAATGGCTTCTTCTTTTGTCTTTCCCATGCCATAAACTTTGTCGCTAATCATACTCACATAAACATCTACTATCGCCATCATCCGCGCACTTTGGGGAATCTGCCCACCCGATAGACCAGAGGGATAACCAGTGCCATCGTAGTTTTCATGATGTCCTTTTGCGATCTCTGCTGCAAGAATAAATAGCTCGTCGCGATCTTGGCTGAGCATTTCATAGCCCCAGTCTGAATGTTGCTTGACCAAAGTATATTCTTCATCGGTAAGCGGTGTCGAGCGAAGCATTAAATGCTCTGGAAGCCTTAGCATGCCCACATCGTGAAGAGATGCTGCTTGAGCCAATAAATCGCCTTCCATATCGGAGAAACCAAGTTTCTGAGATAGGCCCCTTATACAATCCGTAACGAGATTAATATGATTTAATGGTTTTTTAAAATGTCGTTCGATGACACCTCGGTAGGCATCTAATAATTTTCGTTGAGACTCCACATGTAGATTCTTTGCAATAAACTGGTCGAAGGCCAGTCCGTAGTGGAATAGGAAGCTCTCAATCAGTTCAAAATCGTGTAGATCTTGATCGCCTTCGATAAAAATGTAATTATTTACATATTGACCACTGATAGAACGAATTACAAAACCACC
>CALFXQ010000013.1 GCA_937958285.1 uncultured Fusibacter sp.
CGCGAAACACATTGCCCTCTCTAATTGAAAACGGTTGCTCATCTAGCAAGGCCCGGTTCAATAGGTCCCACAAATCTTCCAAAGTATCGAAGGGCTCAAGTAATTTTGACATCCCGGGGTCGTCGTGACCTTCTAAGAGATGCGCAAGGGATGGGAGTACTGCTAAAGAATCTCTTAGCGCTACACAATCTCGTCCGTTGAGCGATCCAAAAACGCCCTTGGCCAACAAACGCTCAAGGTCGTAAACCTCATTCAAACACGCCCGCACATCTTCTCTTATAATCAGTTCCTCAAAGAGAAATTTAACCACATCGAGGCGTTCGTGTATGGCTTCTAAATCTAATAGCGGCTCTTCTATCCAGCGCTTTAAGAGTCTACCGCCCATTGCAGTCTTTGTGCGGTCAAGCACCCACAGCAACGAACCGCGCTTGTCCTTTTGGCGCATGGTCTGGGTAAGCTCCAAATTGACGCGTGTAAAGTGATCGATAACCATTTGCTGCCCAAACTCGTAGTGGTCTAGGCGTCTAAAATGGGTCAATTGTGATTTTTGAGTTTCTTCTAAGTATGCAAATAAGCCCCCTACTGCCATCACTTGAGCAGGTGCATGATAAAGGCCTATACCTTCTAAATTCTGTACGGCATAGACGCGTTTTATTAGGTTTTCTGCGCTACTAAAAGAAAAATAACGGGCATCTTTAAAGGTAAGCGTCGCGGAGATACGCTTGGCTGTCGTTTCTAAATCGGCAGCTATATCGAAGGATTCAGACAAAACGATTTCAGAAGGCGATAGGCGAATCACTTCGTCGATCAATGCCAGCTTTTGATGGTGTTTAAAACGCGTTGTTCTCACAAGGCCCGTGGTGACATCGCCATATGCGAGCCCATAAGTGACATGCGGACCATCGAGCACTTCAATAATGGCCATCATAAAGTTGTTGCGCTTTTCTTCGAGCATATTGGGATCAATTACTGTTCCTGGAGTCACAATGCGCACCACTTCGCGTTTGACAATGCCCTTGGCAAGTGCAGGATCTTCCATTTGCTCACAAATTGCAACCTTAAAGCCACTATTGACGAGTTTTGCCACATAGCCATCCGCCGCATGATAAGGCACACCACAAAGTGGTGCCTGCTCGCCGCCACCGGCATTTCGTTTTGTGAGGGTTATCTCGAGTGCTGCACTTGCCTTTATTGCATCTTCGAAGAACATCTCATAAAAATCCCCAAGCCTAAAAAAGAGGATATAGTCTGGATATTCGGCTTTGATTTGATGATACTGGGCCATCATAGGTGTAAGAGGTACACCCGATGGGGCTTGTACGCCCGATTTTATTGTTGATTTTGGCATATTTTCAGTCATCACGACTCCTGTAAATGTGTTTAGTAGGGTTGAAGCTTATCTATTATACCATTTTTAAGCACCATGAGCACTTACAAAAACAAGAAACTTGACTACCGACATCGCTACAGCGCGCCTGAAGACAAGTTTCAATAGATACCATTTAATTAGTGCCTGTTGTAGTGCTTATTCTACCCTTTCGCCAACGAGGCTAAAATTCCTTGGTTGTGTAATGCACACCGTGATCAATTGTCCAATCATACTTTCGTCACCGCTAAAGTGCACCGTGCGATTGGTGCGCGTTCTGCCAATTACGTGACCTTCGTTTCTCGAGAATCCTTCTACGAGCACTTCCACCACTTCATCTTGCATGGCGAGATTTTTCTTTGCCACAATATCGTTAAGGGCCTTTAGCATGCGATCGAAACGTTCATGCTTGATCATTTCAGGCACATGATCTTCCATGGTCGCCGCCGGAGTGCCTTCGCGCTTAGAATAAATAAAGGTAAAGGCAGAGTCAAATTCCACCTCTTGAATAAGTGCGATTAGATCTTGAATATCATCCTCTGTTTCACCTGGAAAGCCAATAATAATATCTGTGGACAGATTCACACCTGGTATTCTCGCCTTAATGCGCTTAATTAAATCTAGGTACTCCTGCCTTGTATAGTAGCGGTTCATCGCCTTTAGAAGTGCATCGCTACCCGCTTGCACTGGCAAGTGAATATATTCGCACAAACTGTCTAGTGTGGCTACTGCTTCAATTAATTCATCGGATATATCTTTTGGGTGCGGTGTCATAAAGCGCAAACGGCCAATACCAGGCAAAGCATCGATCGCCCTCAACAGGTCCACAAAAGACATGCCCTCTAAAAGGTCCTTACCATATGAGTTGACATTTTGGCCAAGTAACGTAATTTCTTTAACGCCATCTTCTAGCAACATGGTGATTTCGCTCAAGATATCATGAGGCAAGCGCGAGCGTTCCCTCCCCCTTGTATAGGGGACGATGCAGTAGGTGCAAAAGTTATCACAGCCATACATAATATTCACATACGCTTTTAACTGTTTCTTTCTGCTTACAGGAAGGCCTTCCACAATTTCTCGCTCTTTTTCCCATACATCGATTAACATGGCATCTGTTTCCATCGTCTTTTGAAAGAGCATTGGAAACGTGTGGAGATTATGTGTTCCAAACACTAAATCCACATGGCGATAACTGGATTTTATTTGGTCGACCACGTGCTGTTGCTGCATCATGCAGCCACAAACGGCAATTTTTAGATCTCGATTTTTCTCTTTAATTGGCTTTAATGCACCAAGGTTTCCGTAGACTTTAAACTCAGCATTTTCGCGAACACAGCATGTATTGTAGATAATGAGTTGTGCGGTTTCAACAGTCGATGTTTCCTGATAACCCATCTGCATCAGCATTGCGCTCAATTTTTCTGAGTCGTGCTCATTCATCTGACAACCATAGGTCTTAATGAGGTAAGCTGGCTTTTGCCCATGCTGTCTATAAAAATCGTCTGAAACTTGTCTAATGGCCTGGATATATAGCTGATTCTCTATGAGCACTTCAGAACTTGGCTCTAATGAGGGGGCACGCTTCATATTCGCTCCTTCTATTTCATGGTAATGGAAAAATGCATTCTCGACTTATAATTGTATCACGACAAGAACGGCCGAACAATATATAAAATAATTCATACTTTACATAGTTGACTAATTAGCTTTAATCATGTTACCCTATCCCAGGGGGTAAGGGAACAACGCAAAATTAACCAAATACATATTCATGGAGGCAATCAAATCATGCAAACACATAAGTACTATAAAGAAAACCCTAAAAAATTAGAGCTGCATGCAAATTCTAAGCAATATGCAGGGACAATAAAAAACTTCAAGGCTAAATCAAAAACACCTATGTCTTGGACATGGGTGCTGATGATTATCTTTTTAACTTTAGGCATACTCGATACCCGTTTTGGCCTGTTGGGCATAGCATGCATGACCGCACCTTTATACCATGTGTTTAAAGGCGAAGGGAAGGTTCATTGTAGAAAGTACTGTCCGCGAGGGTCTTTGCTAGCACGACTCCTTGAAAACATTAGTTTAAACAAGCAACTGCCTCATTTTTTTACGACTAAAAAGTTTAAAAACACCTTGCTCGTGCTCATGCTCTCAGTTTTCTCTATAGCGATGACACATGCTGCACCATCTCTAGAACATATGGCCTATGCGATGTTTAGATTTATGACAATGTCTTTGATCATTGGCATCATTATGGGCGTAATTTTTAAGCCACGCAGTTGGTGCGTGGTATGTCCTATGGGCTATGGCGCAGGTCTTATCGATACGCAGCTCAAATTAAAGCAAACACCTCACTTAAAAGGTGACCCCCTTGCCATAAAACGCGAGAATTTTTAATTGTAAAATCAGAAAGTTTCGTCAAGAGTGTGTTGCTAATCTCTCGCGTATCCGTTAAAATAAGAGGTGATTACGGGGGTGCCTCATGGGTTTTTGCGAACGACTCAGACAACTACGCCAAATGAAACATATGACATTAGATGAACTCGCGATTCAGCTTGAGACAACAAAAACCACGCTCTCGCGATACGAAAACAATAAACGCGTGCCAGATGCAGAGTTTGTTGTAAAAGTTGCGCTTTACTTTAAAGTTTCATCTGATTATTTACTACAATTATCCAATCATCCCACAAAGATAGACGACCTTTTAATTAAGCGGCATTACTATGTAGATGGCTTAAGCGATCGAGATTATAAAACATTAGAACTCTTTATCGAAGATTTGCAGCACAAGGCTAAATCAGCATCAAAAAAGCCATAGCGATCATCAATTCGACTGTGTATATGTCGCTGTAAGATGTCATTGTCAAAATTAAAGTATGCGAGCACTGAGGCAATCAAGCTTCAGTGCTCTTTATTTTAACTTCCCTTTACTTTAATGCGCGATTGGCCTTTAACAATTGAATCATATTTACAAATAAAAAGCATGCAATGGTTGCAGAAAGCATTGTAACAAAGGTGTTTAGCGGTGTACCCCTTTGAATCCACGCATTTTGAATAAAGCGAAACAGTGGTAGTGATAAAATAAGCATTGCAGCAGTAAGTTGCATATTGCGTTCATATTTCGCCTTAAGGCTGATTTTATTTACCTCGAAATCTGGCCGTGTGCCTTGATAGCGCTTCTGCCAGAGAAACCATTGGCCACTTTGATACACGAGCACCCACCCCACCGACGTTAGCCCATGAAAATATGCTTGAGTCGGGTGCGTTTGACAGTCGAGTGCATATCGCATCTTTTTAGACTCCGACCTTCTAAAGCTAAATGTGTAGAATAAACGATTTACACCTTCAAGTTGCCAGCCTTGCAGTGCACTTTCTTCAAGAAAATCTTCTAGCTTATCACCTTGCCAAGAGAGCCAAAACTTAAAACGCCTACGTACATCTGATACATCCTTATTCAACATATTTTGACTCCTTTGTACGCCACAAGGTTTCATGTCGTGTCATTGCATGAATACGGCCTATCTCTAGAGAGAGTATATCTTCACCATGGGGTGTTATCTTATACGCTTTAATGCGGTCATCGACAAACACCAATTCTATTAAGCCATCTATAAGTAACTTTTGCAAGGTGCCATAAATAGTTCCGGAACCAAGGTTAATTCGCCCACTTGTCAGCTCATGCACATTGCGTTTAATGCCATAGCCATGTGTTGGGTCACTTAAAACTAATAGCATATAAAAAGTGGTTTCGGTCATGGGAATATAACGCTTTGTAAGTCGATTAAAGCCTTTTGCACTTTGATCTAGCATAAGTGAGCCCTCCAATATGCTCAAAATACCATGCAAGGCCATACATGTCAAGTCGCGATATATATGTCACATCACGACATATATGTCGCGACTCGACCTATATGTCACACTCCGACATACGCTTCATTGATGAAAAGCAAAAGACTACCGCGTATTTACTCAATACGGGTAGTCCACAATTTTTTAGGTTCAAAGTGCTACTAATCCATGCGTCTGTAGAAAAAAGTCTTTAGTGCTTCAAAATTGTATTTTTTCGGCACAATAATTTGCTCTGTACTCCCTACAAACAAAATTCCGTTCTTAATGAGCGCCTTATTGAAATTATGATACATTTCTTCTTTTGCCTCTTCGGTAAAGTAGATCATCACATTTCGGCAAACGATAAGATCACAGCCTTGTGGATACGGATCAGATAGTAAATTCATCTGCTTGAACTCCACACACTGTTTAATCTCATCATTAATTTTATAAGCCTGTCCAATTTTCGTAAAATATTTGTCGAGAAAAGGCTTTGGCACACCTGCAACGGCCTTTTCAGTGTAGACGCCTGTCTTAGCTTTATTCAGGGCTTCTTTATCGATATCGACAGCTAGCACCTTAATATCTTTTAGCGGAAAGTGATTGCTCAGGGTCATTACCAATGTATAAGGTTCTTCGCCTGTAGAGCAAGCTGCGCTCCATACTTTTATGGTACGCTTGCCCTCCATTAGTTTTGGCAGCACATCGTCTTTTAAAATATCCCACTGATTCGCATTGCGATAGAACTCACTTACATTAATGGTGAGATAATTGATAAACTCATCAAATATATCTTTATTGCGATTTAATAAATCAAAATAACCCTCGTATGTAGACTCTCCATGGCGTTTTATCAGTGAATCAATACGTCGCTTCATTTGCCTCTCTTTATAAAGGGAGAGATCAATGCCCGTCTTTTTTAAGACTTTGGCTTTAAAGCCTTCATAATCATCCATATAAGACTCCTTGTCCTTATGAAAGTGCCCTTCATTTATAAGATGAAGGGCACACTTTCTTAAGCCATTTAATTAAGCTTCTTCAGAAACTTCAACCGCTTCTTGATTATCGCTTAATGCTTTGCGAGACAATTTAATCTTTTTGTCTACTGTATCGATTTCGAGGACTTCGAACTCGTATTCAGCATTTTCTTTCAACACATCTGCAGGCTTTTCGATGCGATCTACAGAAATTTGAGAGATGTGAACAAGACCTTCTACGCCAGGCTCGAGCTCTACAAATGCACCAAAGTCAGTTGTGTTAACAACGCGACCAGCATGTTTTGTGCCAACAGCATACTTTTCAGCGGCAATATCCCATGGGTTTGGAGCTGTTTGCTTGATAGAAAGAGAAATTTTCTCAGTCTCTGGATCGATGTTCAATACTTTAACCATAACTTTGTCGTTGATTTTTAAGTATTCTTGTGGATTCTTAATGCGACCGTAAGTGATTTCAGTTACGTGGACAAGACCATCAAAACCACCGACATCGATAAACGCACCAAAGTTAGCAAGGCGCTTAACAGTACCTTCGATCACTTGACCCGTTACGATCTTTGAGAAGAAAGAATCTTTTTTATTGCTTTGCTCGTCTTTAAGGAGCTCTTTACGGCTGAATACTGCACGCTTTTTACGCTTATCGTATTCGATAACCTTAACATTAACCGTTTCACCGATGTATTTTGTCAAGTCGTTTTCAAATCTCAAAGAGATGTGAGACGCTGGAATAAAGCCTCTTACATTTTTGTAGTACGCAATCGCACCACCTTTGACAACTTGTTTGATGACAACAGGAATAATTGTCCCTGCTTCGTACACTGGCTCAAGATCTTTGAAATCTTGATCCATTGCCAAGCGCTTGATTGACAAGAGCACATTGCCATCGCCATTGTCAGTTTTGAGAACGTAGACATCAAGTTCTTGGCCCTCTTCAAATGTTGCCTTCAGATCGCAATCGCCTGCGTTTGACACTTCCTCTTTAGGAATAATGCCATCCGCCTTGTAACCGATGTTGACGACGACTTCGTCTTCTGACACCATGACGACCTTGCCCTCTATGACATCGCCACGTCGTGGTGCTCTAAAACCACTTTCAAAACCATCCAACATCTCTTGCATTGTGTTATTGTCTTCCATTTACGACTACCTCGCCTTCACTTTTTAGTTTTTGGATTACTTCTTGGATTACCCAATCGGGTGTAGAAGCACCCGCAACTATACCTATCTTATCATATTTTTTAAGGAAATTCACATTAATTTCATCAACATTTTCAATATGTTGTGCTTTTTTTTGATATTTTTTTGCAATTTCGAATAATTTCTGTGTATTTGAACTTTCCTTACCACCAATTACTAGAATAAAATCCACTTTTTGAGCAATGTCGTGGACCTCGTCTTGACGAAGTCGTGTTGCAGAGCAAATGGTATTGTGAATGTGAATTTGAAGTGGTAGTTTTTTGAATTGCTCAGTTAGTGCTTCCCATAGCTTAGTATTTAATGTGGTCTGAGCGACAATACAAAGAGGATCGCGATAAGCTAGGAGCATCGTCACTAATTTTTCGCAGTTTTCTACACTGTCGACCACGTGAATCTTATCTGCTGCCCAACCACAAATACCTTTAACTTCTGGATGGTCGGGGTCGCCACAAATGATAATGCGTTCACCTTTTTCGGCGCTTTCTTTGACGAGTCGATGAACCTTTTTAACAAAAACACACGTTGTATCGATCACATCTAAATGCTTTTCTTCTGCTTCTTTGTAGAATGCCTCACCCACACCGTGTGACCTCACAATTACTGTACAATCGTGAATGTCATCAAGGGTGTCGATTACTTGCGCCCCTCTTTCAGCAAGCATTTTTACAACATCTTGATTGTGAATAATAGGTCCATAGGTATAGATTGGGCGGCGGGCATCGTGTGCTTCAGTCGTTGCAATGGCCGTCTCTACTGCGCGTTTTACACCAAAACAAAAGCCACCGTGCTTGGCAATATAGAGTTCCACAACGGCCTCCTTAAGGCTGGCCTTTGACATAACTCAAGATTTTCTCTACCACTTGAATAATTGTCAATGCAGTCGTATCTATGTGAATTGCGTCTGCTGCAGGTTTTAAGGGTGCAATTTCTCGTGTACTATCTAGGTGATCTCTCAGCTTCATATCTTCTAAGATCGTTTCGTAAGAAACGTCGAGTCCTTTACTTAATTGTTCTTCATAACGCCTCTTAGCCCTTTCTTCTGGACTTGCAACAATAAAGAACTTCCACTGGGCATTGGGTAGTACCACTGTTCCTATGTCTCGTCCATCCATCACAATAGGCTGATTGTTTGCTATGTCTCTTTGCAAGGCAACCATAGCTTCTCGTACAGAACCATAACTTGATACAGCCGAGACATTTTTGCTGATGCGTTCAGTACGTATAGCATCGTTGACTAATTTGCCATTTACGCGAACATTTTCCTTTTCCATTTGTAGGCTAAAATTCTGCAAAAGGCTCTCTACGGCAATCCGATTCTGTGGATCAGCATTGTGCTCTAAGCAAAAGTAGGTATAGGCTCTATACATCGCACCTGTATCTAAGTAAGTAATGTCGAGTGCTTTAGCAATCGCCTTGGCTAGTGTACTTTTTCCTGAACCAGCGGGTCCATCTAAACATATTTGCAACATATTGTCTTTGTGGCTTGGCCACACTCCTTTTTATTTCATTTTATAATTCGTAAACTGAAGAATAATCCCATTTAAGTGGTTTGATTATTTGGGGCTTCTTGTATTGCAGATTGTTCGCTTTTAGTTTGCACTGAAGCCACTAAGTCGTCGTATTGACCTTTTAGATGCATAAACGCACTTTGTGCCTCTTGAAGATCTTTTTCTAACCCTTTTACGGTTTTCGTCGACTTCATCTTTGTGACAACATCTATTGAATAGATGAGCAATGCCCCTAAAGCCGCTGAAATTAGAATAACTAATGCCGCTGAAATCTCAACTTTCGAGAATATCAGATTTACTCTTATAGGTGCGGCATTTAAAATAGCAAACACTGCGATTACGATAGAAAACAGCAACGTGATAATTAAATTTTTCTGCATATAGGCCTCCACATTCTTTTTGGGCAATCTATCACATTAAATTTTATCACATTCATTAATCATAAGCAACAAATGCAAAAAAGACTCGAGGTTAACTCGAGTCTTTAGGGGCAACTTATCGCTGCGTATAGATGTTGTTTTTCTTCCAAATTTCTTCGAGTAAATCAAACTTCGCTTTGAGTTTGTCTCGTTCGCCTACCGTTAATGCGATAATTAAGCTATTTAGAAGACTCATGGGCGCAACAAGGGAATCAATAAATGTCGTCATACTGTACTTAGCGGTCAAAGCAAGTTTTACGTGGGGCACTAAAGGCGACATTAAACTGTCAGTGATGCCAATAATGGTTGCCCCCTGTTGCTTCGCAAATTGAACGACCTCGAAGGTACGGTTTGAATACCTGGGAAATGAGAAGACAACCAAGGCATCGCATTCGTTTAAATTGATCAGCTCATCAAAAGGGTCATTTGCTCCAGAAGGAATCAAATGCACGTCATCCATGATAAAATTCAAGTAAAATGCAAAGTACTCAGCTAAAATCTTAGAGCTGCGCATACCTAGAATATAGACTTTGCGCGCAGATTTTAGTGTTTGTACGGTATCTCTAATAAGATTAGAGTCTAACTCGTCTATTGTCTTTCTAATGTTATCTATATCCGAGTTCATCACGCGTTTAATAATGTTTTCTTCGGAATCTAGATCTTTTGACATTTCGAAGCGTTGTACCGTTGTAAGTTTTGTTTTAATGGATTCTTGTAATGCCTTTTGCAACTTTGGATAACCATCGTAGTCTAGTACATTGGCAAATCGAACCACAGTTGACTCACTTACACCCACAGTATTTCCCAAATGCGAGGCGGTCATAAACGCAACCTTGTCGTAATTTTCTTGAATGTAATTGGCAATTGCCTTTTGGCCCTTGCTCATTTTTTTGTATCGCATTTGAATGCGATTCAATAAATCCCGATAGGCTTCGCTCATGCACTGCTCCTCAGTTTGGTTTTCTACAGATTTTGAGCCAACTTGTATCCCTCTTCTAGAGCGCGTTGGTTCAACGATTCTGTGCCTTTTGGTACACGGGCCATAACTGCCTTTTCAATATTCTCACGACTTACACATTTTGTCAACTCAGTGATAAAGCCAATGGCAATGATGTTGGCAACAATCGGCTTGCCAATAACTTCAGCTGCTGTGCGAAGAATGGGCACACGTATAATGCGCTGTGCATCTGAATGTTGTGGTGTATCTACTGTCTCGTCGATAATAAGAAC
>CALFXQ010000014.1 GCA_937958285.1 uncultured Fusibacter sp.
GGGGAGCGAAGCTTGAAGGCGCAACCGCCAATCGCGTGCGCAAGGTGGTGTATGGCACCATCGAGCATTGGTTGTATCTTGAAGCATGGCTCTCAAATTTGACGCACAAGGGCATGAAGCCCGATGTGAAAATGCTGTTGATGGCAGGGTTGTACGAACTTAATTACTTGAGCGGCACCCACGACCATGTCATCGTCAATCGCTATGTGAATGCCGTTTTAAAAATTGCACCCCATGCAAAGGACTACGTTCATGCCATTTTGAGACGCGCCCAGCGAGAGCCCCTAGACTTATCGGGTCTCGATTTAAAAAACCGCCTTAGCTTGACCTATTCTCATCCTATTTGGCTTGTGGGCAAATGGCTGAAGCGCCTTGGCGAGGTGGAAACTGAGGCGCTGCTGCAGGCAAATTTGGCCCAGCGTCCCCTTGCCCTCAGGGTCAATACATTGCGAGCCACCCAGGGGCAGGTGCTGGATTCTCTCTTAGAGGCGGGAGCTAAGGCTGAGCTTGATCCCTATCTCGACAATGCCATTTTGGTTCACAATCTTGGCGGAAACAACTTAGAGACCTTGAGTTGTTTTTCTGGGGGATGGGTGACCGTTCAAGATGTGAGTTCTATGTTGGTGGGGCACATCGCCGCACCTCGCACTGGTGAATCTTGGCTCGATATGTGCGCAGCCCCTGGTGGCAAGGCTACGGATTTAGCGGTGCGCACGGGTCCAGGCGGTCGCGTAATCGCCTGCGATCTGCATGAACATAAGCTACCTTTGATTCAAGAAAATGCCGATCGAATGGGACTGGGCCAACTAGAAGTGCGAAAGCAAGATGCGCGTATTCGCGTTGAAGCGTTTGAAGGTGCGTTCGATGGCGTTGTCTTAGATGCGCCGTGTTCGGGATTTGGCATTATTGGTCGAAAACCAGAAATTAAATATCGCAAACGACCAGAAGATATTGGTGCGCTATCTTTAGTGCAAAAAGGCTTATTGGAATTAGCTGGTGACTATGTTAAACCTGGCGGATATTTGATATACTCTACATGTACAATTTTCAAAGAAGAGAACGAAGACCAAATTTTAGATTTTTTGGACAAGCGCGCAGATTATGTGTGCGAAAGCATTGAGGGGCTTGTTCCCGTTGGTGTACCTTTAGCTTCTAAAGATGTGGGAATGATGCTTTTGCGTCAGTCAAATGGCTGGTCAGATGGCTTTTTTATTGCAAAACTAAGAAGATTACCTAAGTAAAGTACTTTTGGGGGATTTATGGCATACGGTTTATGCACAGACGTGGGTCGCTTGCGCGAAAACAATGAAGATTTTATATTAGTCGATGATGATGCGGGTGTTTATATTTTGGCCGACGGCATGGGTGGCTACAAAGGTGGCGAAATCGCCTCGCGTGAGGCTTCTCTCTTTATGTTGTCCTATGTTAAGCGCTCGGTTTTAGTCAATGCCACGCCAAAGCTTCAGCGGCAGGGTCTGATTGGGTGCTTCCACGAGGCAAATCGCCATATTTCTGAGCTTGCCAAGCGCGATAGTCGCCTCAACAATATGGGAACGACAGCGGTTGTGGCCATTCGAGGTGATCATCATTATTGGGTGGGGCATGTTGGCGATTCTCGTGCCTACTTTGTCACCGAGACAGATGTGCGCCAGCTCACAAAAGACCATACTTTTGTACAGGAATTAATCGACCATGGCACCATTACAGAAGAAGAGGCAGAGCGCCATCCGAAACGCCATGTGATCACACAGGCCCTTGGCTCAGATTATCCTGTTTCTCCTGAGGTACTGCTACTTCGAATTAAACGCGAAGGCGTGCTGCTGCTTTGCTCAGATGGTCTTAGTGGCCTAGTGCCCCCAGGTGCAATACGGCGCATTATTTTCGAACACCACGATTTGCAACAGGCTGCCGAGCATTTGGTAGCAGAGGCGAATTTGCGAGGTGGTCAAGACAATATAAGTGTGATTTTGGTACCAATGGGTCCAGGCACTGACATAGAAAAGCGACAGGTGGAATAATATGATAGGACAATTGTTGAATAATCGATATGAGATTATAGAAAAAATCGGCGATGGGGGCATGAGTGTGGTTTATAAAGCCAAATGTCATGTGCTCAATCGCTTTGTGGCGGTGAAAGTTCTCAAGCAAGAGTTTGAAGACGACCAAGACTTGCTAGGGAAATTCGATAAAGAAGCAAAGGCAGCTGCAAGCTTACAACATCCAAATATCGTGAATATATACGATGTAGGACACGATAAGGGCTATCATTTTATCGTGATGGAACTCGTCAGTTCTCAAACGCTTAAGGATTATATAAAAAAGCAAGATGTCTTTTTGAGAAACTTTCAAATTGTTCATATTGCCCATCAAATAGCGGACGCACTTCAAGCCGCACACGATAAGGGCATTATTCACAGAGATATAAAGCCACAAAATATTTTGATTACCGAAGATGGTAAGATCAAAGTGGCGGATTTTGGCATCGCGCGTGCAGTGACAAGTGCTACCCTTGTAAACACAAACGAGGCGATTGGCTCGGTGCACTATGCATCGCCAGAGCAGTCTAGAGGTGGTTTTGTAGACAAGCGATCCGATATTTATTCTTTTGGGATACTCCTTTACGAGTTGGCGACTGGTCGGGTTCCCTTCGAGGGCGATACACCTATTACAATTGCGCTCAAGCATCTGAAGGAACTGGTAATACCACCTTCGCTTGTGAATATGAGCCTCAATCCCACCATAGAAAAAATGATCTTGAAGGCGATAGAAAAGGACCCAAATCGCCGCTTCCAAAGTATCTTCGAAATACTCGAGTTACTCGAAAAATTGGCTGTGAATCCAGATGTTGAACTTCCTTGGAGCGAAGACACATACGACGACCTTTCGCGCACCACCGTTCTTCCGAGTCTTGATGGGTACGACGACGTGATGTCGGATTTGACGAATCCCGCTGAAGCGCGAGAGCAAAAAAAACAAAACGGCAGTGGGAAATTGCCCAAAAATATGAGTCAGGGAAGCCAAGCAAATCAAACAAATCAAACAAATCTCGCGAATCAAGAGGGGAATAGGCTGATGCGTTTTCTTAAACATCTTCATCCGGGCTTTGTTGCGGGTGCCATTGTGGCGGGTATTTTAATTGGATTAGTCGTAGCGGTGTTATTGACGTACGCGCCATTTAAGACGCAAAACGAGCAAAAGGCTTTTGAGCTGGCGGATTATGCGGGATTAACGCTCGAAGAGGCTGTAGAAAAGGGTGAAGCGGCAGGTTTAAAAGTGGAGGCGATGGGCGGCGCCTATGCCCCAGATAAGCCTGAGGGCGTGATACTCTCTCAAACGCCATTAGCGGGTCAACTCATAAAGAGTGGACGCCTTGTTCAGGTGGTAATCAACGAAAAACCAGAGGCGAAATTGATGCCCGATTTAAAGGGCAAGACGTTAGATGAAGTCAAATTGCTCATCGAAAATGCCGGATTAAAACTTGGCCGAGTAGATGAGGCGCAAGACGAAATGGAAATTGGCTTGGTATTTAGGCAGGTGCCAAATGTCGACGCCCCAGTAGAAGATGGCCAAGTGGTCGATTTAATGATCAGCCTCGGACCTGAACTAACGGTGGTTCCAATGCCAGATCTTCTCGGGAAAAGTCAAAATGAGGCGATGGCTATGCTAACGGTTGCTAAGCTCAATTATGGCGCCATCGAAACCGGATTTAGCGACACTGTAGCAAAAGACATGGTGATGGCTCAATCCATTCCAGCAGGAACAGAAGTCAAAGTTGGCACCTTGGTCAATTTAACTTTATCCTTGGGGCCAGAAGAAGCTGCGGTGGTGCCAGCCACCACAACAACCCCAAAAGCGCCAGATCTAATCACGCGTGAGTACGTTATTCCTCTCAATACAGATAAAGACCAGTATCGCATACTGGTCACTAAGATGGTCAATGGTACAGCAGAGGTACTCTACGACAAAGTGCACAAAAAAGAAGAGCAAAGTGTAAAAATTACAATCAGCGGTAAGGGTGAGATGCGCCTTATGTTCTACCGTGATGATGAGCTGCTAGGAGAAAGAGTAGAGGTGTTTGAATAGTTTGGGTAAAAAGAAGGCGATAGCCAGTGCAAATGTACATCGCAGTATGGAGTCAACGCCCACTATACAAGGCATTATTCAAAAGCTATTAGGTGGCTTTTATTACGTCGCTGTCGATCAGACTATTTGGTGTTGCAGGGCTAGGGGTCTCTTTCGCAAAGAGGAAATCAAGCCCGTAGTAGGTGATGTGGTACTTTTTCAGCCAGATCCTCTCGAACCCAACAAGGGCTATATCGTAGAGGTGCTGCCGAGGCAGTCTCAGCTCGTGCGTCCTTCTGTAGCGAATGTGAATCAGGCGGTCATTGTCTTTGCTGTGACAAAACCCAAACCAAACTTTAATCTACTAGATAAATTGCTCGTTTTTTGTGAAGTTAGTGGTGTTGAGCCCGTTCTCTTGTTCAACAAACAAGATCTAGACCCCACAGGTGAATTGATGGCTCAGATTAAAGAGATTTACAGTGCCACAGGCTATCGTGTTCTTGTCACATCGACAAAAGTTGAGGGTGGAAGTGCGGTGCTCGAAGGGCTGCTAAAAGATCGCATAAGTGTATTTGCAGGACCTAGCGGCGTCGGAAAATCCTCTTTGGTCAATGCCATTATCCCCGGTTTAAGCTTGATTACCGGTGAGATGAGCGAAAAAATAGACAGGGGAAAACACACCACCCGTCACACGGAGTTAATTGCGCTCCCCTTCGGTGGATTTGTGCTAGACACTCCGGGTTTTACGTCCTTGGAGCTCTCAGAAATTGAAGGGTTCGAGCTTGAAGATCTCAAAGATTTATTTCCAGAATTTATACCGTTCCAAGAGAATTGTCGCTTTGACGACTGCAAACACATAAACGAACCAGGCTGTGCTGTCTGTGAAGCGCTATCGAAGGGTTTCATTCACGAGAGTCGCTATGACTCCTATCAGCTTATGTTACAACAGCTTAGTGCGAATCGGAGGAAAAAGTCATGGTAAGCGTAACACAAACAAAGGGCATTGCACTCGCACCATCAATACTCTCTGCTGACTTTGCCAATTTACTTGTAGATGTAAAGAAAGTGGAAGCTGGCGGCGCGCCTTGGCTTCATATCGATGTTATGGATGGCCATTTTGTGCCTAACATCTCATTTGGCTCTGTGGTGGTAAAGGCTTTGAGACCGCATACCAATATGGTATTCGATGTGCATTTAATGATCGAGCGGCCAGAACTTTACCTAGAAGATTTTAAGAAAGCAGGTGCAGATTGGATAACTGTACATTACGAAGCGTGTACACATTTGCATCGGGTGATTCAGCAAATTAAGCAGCTGGGCTTAAAAGCAGGGGTATCGCTAAACCCCGCAACTCCCGTTCATATGCTAGATGTGATTTTAGATGATCTCGACATGGTATTGATCATGTCGGTAAATCCCGGTTTTGGGGGTCAATCCTTTATTCCTTCTGCGCTCGAAAAAATTAAAGCCCTAAGAGCGCGTATCGATGAAAAAGGCTTAAACACAATCATACAGGTAGATGGTGGTGTCACACTAGAAAATGCGCGTCTACTAATCGATGAAGGCGCACATGTGCTCGTTGCGGGCTCTGCGGTGTTTGGCGCAGAAGATGTGACGCAACGCGTTGTTGAGTTTAACCATACTATGGGAGTTTAATGAAGGTGAGCTTATCTAATCAACCCAATGGCGCAGGAGATTTTCGCGTGTTGATCGTTGCAAACGGGCGACTCGAGAGTCGCCAGCAGCTGGAATGGGCGATGTCTAAAACCCAATTGTGGATTGCAGTGGACGGCGGTATTCGTCACTTTATTCATATTGGAAAGAAACCTCATCGGTGGATTGGCGACATGGATTCTTTTGATGCCCATTTGCTGCCTCAAATGTGGTCTCAAGAGATTCAAAAGGACACATTTGCCCCAGAAAAAGACCTGTCGGATACGGAGTTGGCAATTGAGTCGGCCATCCAACTCGGCGCCACTAGCTTTGTTTTAATGGGGATGCTGGGCGGTAGAATAGATCATGCACTGTTCAATACGTCTTTGCTGTTGTCCTTGCAAAACCGGCAACTAGAGGCACTTATACTTGCTGGATCTGAGTGCCTATTGGGCATTGGGGGAGGTGGTGTAACCCACAGAACCTTTTCTGATTTACAGGGTGCCACAATGTCTTTGTATCCCACAACGGATTTAGCGGGAATTGATTTGTGTGGCTTTAAATACCCGCTGCAGAATGCCACAATGAAACCAGGCGAAACGCTGGGCCTCTCCAACGAGGTGATAAGAGAAACTATAGAGGTGACGGTCAGAAATGGCCTTGCGCTGATTGCATTCTCAAATTGCAATCCAGCGCACCTGCTTAAATAAGTAACAGAAAGAGACCGATTCAATGAATCGGTCTCTTTCTGTTACTTATTTAAGCGTGTTTAGCTTCGTAGACTTGTTTCCATAGGATGGTGCTGATTACAATGACGCCGCCAATTAATGCATAGGGACTGGGGCGCTCGCCAATAAAGAGGATAACCCAGACCGGATTGAGCAGTGGTTCTATTACGGGAATTAACACCGCTTCGAGGGGAGTCACATAGTGAAGTGCTCTTGTAAACAGTACATAACCAAGACCAAGTTGGAAGATTCCAAGTGTGCCGATACTTGCAATATTTACAAAATTTATTTCTGGTGGAAAGATGAATGCAAAAGGCAATCCGAGGGTAAACAATATAGCGGATCCAAGTAATGTCATATGTAATGGGTTTGTGTCTGGGTCTTGTTTCATGATCAATATCATAATCGCGAGAACAACACCTGCCACAATTGCGAGAATATTGCCAATCATACTGCCAAGTGAGATGTCGCCGACAAAGAAGAGTACCATCCCCATCATCACCGCAACGATTACAGCTAAATCGCGCTTAGGTAGCGGCTGCTTAAGTACGAACGTCGTTAGAAGTGCCATCCAAATTGGAGAGGTGAATTGAAGCAAGATGGCATTAGTAGAAGTGGTGAGTTTGTTAGATAAGATGAAGCAGCCAGCTAATAGCGTGTAGCAAATTGCGCCAAGCCATACGTGTTTCGAGAATCGCCTTGGCAGTGGCCCTGCAAAAGCCAACATAACAAGGCCTGCAATGCCGCTGCGCATGCCGGCGATGACCATAGGATGCCAAGTGACCATTTTGATAAAAAGGCCGCCGAGACTCCATAGAATGGCGGCTAACACCATAGAAAGAATGGCGCGATTTTTTGTAAGTGCTTGAGACATAAAAGTCACATCCTTTACCAAAAATGCGTAAAAAAACCTACATTTTTACAATGTAGGTTTAGCTCTTAGACGGCTCTGTTAACCGACCCAGCTCTCAAGCATCTTGCACAAACAGTCACTCTCATGGGTGAACCGTTAACATTTGCCTTAACTCTTCTCAAGTTAGGTTTCCACGTTCTACGTGTGTGGTTGTTTGCGTGAGAAACGTTGTTGCCGGAAATCTTACCTTTCCCACAAACATGACAAACTCTTGGCATATCTTACACCTCCTTCGAGTAACTCACAGAATAGCACAACTATTGTATCAGATAAACTTATATAATACAAGCGATAAGCACTCTTAATTTACAATATTTTTGGACTGGATCTGACGAGTTAATGATTATTATTTGTTGACCGACGGACTATAGCCCGCGAGCTCTCGTCGAGTCGGTAGGATTATCCTTAAAATCCGCTTTGTCGAGTAGCGCCAATATCCATTATAAAAAAAAACGGAACAGATTGCAATATTAAATCACATCATATAAAATAAATATATGCAAAACTTGCTAGGAGGTACAGCGTGAATATCCAAGTACAAAATGAAATTGGTACAATTGAGATTAGTCCAGAAGTCATTGCAACAATTGCAGGTGCTTCGGCAATTGAATGTTATGGCCTTGTAGGCATGGCCTCTAAGGCAACTGCAGGTGGTATTGCGCGCCTGTTAAAGCGTGAGCACCTCACAAAAGGCATCAAGGTGCATGTAGAAGAAGAATCGCTGATTATCGATCTCTTCGTAATTGTTCAATTCGGCACAAAGATTTCTGTAGTAGCAGACAACATTATACAGAAAGTCAAATACAATGTCGAGAATCAAACCGGACTTAAAGTCAAAAAAGTAAATCTAAACATCGAAGGCGTAAGGGTACAGGCATAAACTGTGCGTTAACCGAACGTCTAGTAGGAGGTCTTACGGTGGATATCAACCGCATTGATGCAGAGCTAATGGTCAAGATGTTTAAACAGGGCACTGCGAATCTTAACAAACACAAAGAAATGGTGGATTCGTTAAATGTTTTTCCTGTTCCCGACGGTGATACGGGCACCAATATGTCTTTGACAATGAATTACGCAGTAGGAGATATGGCAAAGGGTAGCTATGAAAGCGTACAACAAGTGGCCAAGGCGATTGCCAAAGGTTCTCTTATGGGCGCACGTGGGAACTCGGGCGTTATTTTATCTCAAATTTTTAGAGGGTTTGCCAAAGGGTGTGAAGGCCACGATTACATCGATGTACTCGTACTGGCTGGAGCAATCAAAGAAGCGGCAAATACAGCTTATAAGGCAGTGCTAAAACCAGTAGAGGGAACTATCCTCACGGTAATTCGCGAAATGGGAGACCGTGCACTGCAACTTGTAGATGAACCCATTACGCTCGATAAATTTTTCCAAGGCATCATCCAACAAGGTGATAAAACCCTGAAGAACACACCGAATTTGCTCCCGGCACTCAAGCAAGCTGGTGTGGTAGATGCAGGTGGCAAGGGTTTACTCATGATTGTAGAAGGCTTTTACGATGCTTTACTCGGTAAAGAAATGGAATTGCTAGCACATCAAGATGAAACGCCTCATCAAGGACTCGATGTTGCACAAGCTGTGATGAACACAGACGACATTTTATTTACGTATTGCACGGAGTTTATTGTACGAGGCAATGATTTAACAGGCGCAGACTTAAAAGAGCGCATTATGGAAATGGGCGACAGTATGGTTTATGTCCCCGATGACGACTTAATCAAAGTGCATATTCACACCAACGATCCCGGCTTGGTTATGCAAGAAGCACTGAAGTTCGGTGAACTCATTAAAATTAAAATTGAAAATATGAAAGAACAACACGGCAATATTCTAGATATGGCATCTCACGGCACGCCAACGGCTGCCGTTTCTACACCACAACCAAAGAAACCCTATGGCTTTGTGGCAATTGCTGCTGGTGACGGCCTTGCGGATGTGTTTAGAGACTTAGGCGTCGATTTGCTAATCGAAGGTGGCCAGACAATGAATCCTTCTACAGAAGACATTCACAACGCCATCGAAGAAATCAATGCCGAGCATGTATTTGTATTGCCAAATAATTCAAATATCATCTTGGCGGCAAATCAAGCAAAGGCATTAACAGACAAAAGCGTATATGTACTCGCGACTAAAACAGTGCCCCAAGGTATTGCATCGATGTTGGCATTTGATCCTCAAGGCGATGCCGAAGAAAACTTCGAAGCAATGGCCGATGCCATTGGAACTGTTAAGTCAATTCAAGTGACTTATGCGGTACGCGATACTATGGTCAACGATATCGAGATCAATACAGGCGACTACTTAGGTCTCCTCGACAATCAGATTGTAGCAGCGGGCAAAGAAATGGAAGAAACCATTTTTCAGACTTTAGAGGCAGCAATCGACGAAGATTCTGAAATTGTTACGATTTACTATGGAGAAGAAGTCAGTGAAGAACAGGCCAGCGCCCTTCAAGATGCTATTCAAGATGCCTTTAACCACGTTGAGGTAGAGTGTTATGCAGGTAAGCAGCCCGTCTATTACTATATGATCTCTGTTGAATAAACATCACCGCCAGTCTAGCTTAATATGACTGGCTTTTTTTAAATCCACAAAATTGTATATGGGAGCTGTGTATGAACGAATGGGTACTGTCTAAGGTTACGACACTCAAAGGTGTGGGACCGCAAAAGGCGAAGTGTTTTTCTGTCTTGGGCATTCGCACAATAGAAGACTTAATTCAACATTGGCCTTTGCGCTATGAAGATCGTAGCCAGTTAACTGCCATTCACAGTGCGACAGATGGTGAACGACAGCTGTTCAGTGGCATTGTAGTCAATATTCAGTCCAATCGCATGGCAAAAGGCCAAACACTTGTAAAAGTTACTCTCGATGACGGGACTGGACGCATGACCTTGTTGTTCAAAAATGCACCTTATGTTGTAAGCCAATTTCATCAAGGCCAATCGTATTGGGTATTTGGTACGGTTAAAAGCGATGCAGGTACTACAAGCATCTTTCATCCTGAGTTTAAGGCGACTAATCTTTATCCACAGGGCTTCGGCATTGTGCCCATCTATGCGCTTACAGAAGGGCTCTCTCAGGGCGATATGTATAAAGCGCTGTCGCAGATAAAAGATCAATTCGCCCAACTCGAAGAAACACTGCCTCAAAGCGTACTTGGACTGATAATGGGAAGGGCCCAGGCTGTTTTGGAACTGCATTTTCCCACCCATCCTAAACGTCTCAAAGCCGCAAGGTATAGAGGGATCTACGAGGAGTTTTTCCACCTTCAAATGGCCTTGTTGATTGTGCGTCAAAAGCTAGATCTTCTGCCGAAAACATTTGAATACCAAATGCTAGGCCTTGATGAGGTTCAAAAAATTTTTCCCTTTGACTTAACAAGCGCCCAAAAGCGAGTCATCCAACAGGTCTACGCAGACATGGATAAATCCCACTGCATGAATCGCCTTCTTCAAGGGGATGTGGGCACAGGAAAGACAGCTATTGCCATGGCCGCAGTTTATAAATGTATACAGAGCGGACATCAGAGTGCTATTTTAGCTCCAACAGAAATATTGGCGAGGCAACATGCCATCAACTTTGAAAAAGTGTTCTCGGAGAAGGTGATTCTGCTAACGGGAAGCCTCAAGGGCAAAGCGCGACAAAAGGCCTTAGTAGCAGTAGCGTCTGGCGAAGCGCAGATCGTTATAGGAACCCACGCATTAATCCAAGAGCATGTTCAGTTCAACAGTTTAAGGCTGGTGGTAACTGACGAACAACACCGATTTGGCGTGAGTCAAAGGCAAAGCGCTTCAGAAAAAGGAACTGAACCCATAGATGTCTTGGTGATGAGTGCGACACCAATACCTCGCACCTTGTCCCTTGTAATTTACGGAGATGTGGATATGTCTGTCTTAGACGAGGCCCCCGCAGGACGCCACCCGATAGAAACAGAGTGGATAAAAACAAAAGGTGTACCTAAACTCATTCAGATGATGCGCCAAAGATTGAGCCTAGGGGAGCAAGCCTATTGGATAGCGCCCTTAATTGAAACTCAAGAGGCGTTGGATTTAAAGAGTCTAGAAGCGCTTTTCGAGGAGCTAGAGCCCGACTTTAAAGAATACGGCATTGCAATGCTCCATGGTCAAATGAAGGCAGCAGACAAGGCAGCAGTGATGGCGCGCTTTGCAAGTGGGGAAGTACGCGTGTTGGTGGCGACGACTGTGGTGGAAGTTGGGGTCGACGTGGCGAAGGCGACGATGATGGCGATTGTTCACGCGGAGCGCTTTGGGCTGGCTCAGTTGCATCAGCTAAGAGGGCGTGTGGGGCGAAGTCGGCTAAAATCTAATTGCTATCTTATATCCGATGCAAAGGGAGATGTGGCTAAATCGAGACTTGAAGTGATGACAAAGACCAACGATGGCTTCGAAATTGCAAATAAAGATTTAGAACTTCGCGGACCGGGAGAAATGATCGGCCTTAAGCAACATGGCGTTCCAGAATTCAAGATGGCTGACTTAATCAAACATAGTGCGATTTTGGCACAGGCGCAGTCAGATGCTAAAGAATACGCTCAAACCCTCGGAAGAGAATTGGTGACGAGTGCCTATACAAGTTGGTTGTCAAAACACCTCACCTTATAAAACGTTAAAATACGAACTTGGGGCGTGGTACACCCATTATAAATCTCATTTTGTATCTCGGTTTCAGCGGGGTACCCGTTTGACTTATTCAATTTCACTGTGTATAATGTGGCTAGAAAACTAAGGAGCCTTTCATGCGCGTCATATCTGGCAGTGCCCGTGGCACACAATTAAAAACAATTGAAGGTATGGCTACCCGTCCAACGGTAGATCGGGTGAAAGAAGCCATGTTCAGCACAATTCAATTCGCACTTTATGAGTCTGTTGTGTTAGACGCATTCGCAGGTTCTGGCGCGCTGGGAATAGAAGCGTTAAGCCGTGGGGCCAGCCGTGCGGTTTTTATAGATCAGTCTGCAGAGTGCCAAAAGGTCATCCGCCAAAACCTAGAAAAAACGCGCTTATTAGAGAAGGCACAGCTTATACAAAAAGATGTCGTTCAGGGAATAATCACTTTAAGCGAACCCTTCAATATTGTTTTTTTAGATCCCCCTTATGGCCAACAGTGGTGTGGTACAATTCTTCAACGCCTCGTCGATCGCAACCTTCTGGCAGACGAGGCAATCGCGTTGGTGGAGCACAGTAAAGATGAATTGCTATTAGAAAATTATGGCACTTTAACCTTGGTGAAGCGCTATCAGTATGGCAATACTTCCATCGCGCGTTATGAGAACAAAAGGTAATAGTTCTCAGTAAAACCTTTAAAAGCACCAATAAAGTGAGGCTTTTTATGTCTTTAGCAATTTATCCAGGCAGTTTTGATCCATTGACCAATGGACATCTAGATTTAATCGAAAGAACTTCCAAACTCTTTGATCATGTAATCGTGGCAATTTCAATTAATAGCAGTAAAACACCTATGTTCACCGTCGACGAGCGCATTGAAATGATTCGCGAATCCGTAGAAAAGCTAGACAATGTATCTGTAGAAACGTGTGCAGGCTTGTTGGTAGATTACGTAAAACTTAAACCCGGCGCTGTGATTGTAAAAGGGCTAAGGGCACTATCTGATTTTGAGATGGAATTTCAAATGGCTTTAATGAACAAAAAGCTAGACGATCAAGTGGAAACACTTTTTATGATGACTAAAACGGACTTCGCATTTGTAAGTTCGTCAATTATAAAAGAGGTAAGTCGCTTCGGCGGACCTATCGACGATTTAGTGCCACTTGCTGTTGCGAGGGCGATTCGAAATAAAAGGGAGTGTGTCAAATGAAGGTTTTAGATTTAATGGATCAGTTAGAGGATCTCATCGAGAATTCATCATCGGTGCCTCTCTTTGGAAAGACAGTAATCAACAGAGAAGAAGTGATGAGCATTCTAAAAGATATTCGCGTCACCATTCCCGATGAAGTTAAACAAGCTAAATGGATTAAAGACGAGCGCACCAAAATCCTAAATGATGCACAACAAGAAGCAGACAGAATCGTTCGCAGTGCCCATAGCGAAGCAAACACCGTGTTAGCCGAAGCACAAGATCGCGTAGATAAGCTCGTGCAAAAAGATGAAATCATGCGCATTGCACGGGTAAAAGGTCAAGAAATTGTAGATCAAGCAAAACTACATGCAGGTGAAATTAAAAAAGGTGCCTACCACTACGCAGACGAAGTACTTTCAAAAGTTGAACAGGGGTTCGAAAAGCAATTCGAAGCCATTAAGCGCAACCGTCAAGAATTAGAGCGCTATCAACACAAGCAAAGTGAATAAAGGTTGCAATTTACAGGCGTTTGAGCAATCAGACGTCTGTTCCTATATTAACGGACAATTAGTATAGCAGAATTTATGCTGAAAATTATAGATAAGATTACTATGAAGAGGTTAAAATGAGGCTTTTAGGATTGATCACGGAGTATAATCCCTTTCACAATGGACATAAGTACCATTTAGATACAGCGCGAGCGAGCGTTAAGCCAGATGCCGTCGTGGCGGTGATGAGTGGACATTTTTTACAGCGAGGCGAGCCTGCTATAATGGACAAGTGGACCCGTGCAAAATCGGCGGTAGAAGCAGGGGTGGACTTGGTTGTGGAGTTGCCTACATACTTTAGTACAGCGAGTGCAGAGGGGTTTTCGATTGGTAGCGTTGCGCTTTTGGATCGTATGGGTGTTTCCGATGTGGTTTTTGGTTCGGAGTGTGGCGATGTCGAGAAGTTGTCGAGAGTTGCATCCCTTGTTGAAACGCCCAGTCCTCTATATCAAAGCACATTGGCGCGTGGGCTAGACTCTGGATTCTCATATCCTGCTGCTCGGCAGGCGGCAATCGAGGCCGAACTCGGAAGTGAACTCGCATTTAAATCGAACAATATACTAGGTATTGAATACCTTAGGGCAATACAGCGACTAAACAGTGGTATTAAGGCGCACGCCATTTTACGCATTCAAAATGATTATAACAACCAAGAAGTGACAGGTTCTATCTCCTCAGCTACTGCTGTTAGGCAATTGCTTAAGCATCGGCCTATAAACTGGGATCTAGTGAGGACTGTTGTGCCAGAAACAACGTATCGCGCTTTGTGGAATGCTCCTATTTACACTGTTATAGACGATTTTCATCATATTTGGAACAGTATCGCGCTCCGGGAAGGTCCAGTTGGCCTTAATCGCTATCGCGATGTATCTGAAGGGCTTGAAAATAAACTCTTTGAGTCGTTGAGTACACTAGGTACCCTAGAAGATATGATCAAAGCAGTAAAATCAAAACGCTATACACTTACGCGCATTCAAAGGGTGATTACAGCGGTATTGTTGGGTGTAGTGGCAATGCCTGAACAGGAAGCTCTTGGGTATTTAGACTATGCGAGGGTGTTGGCATTTAACGAAAGAGGTGCGCAAGTAATCCGCCAGATTAAAAAGCGAGAAATCTTGTACCCCATTACAAACCTTGGAAGAGATCTAAAAAAATATCGAAAAATCAATCCACTACTTGAGTTAGACATTCGTGCAACGGGTATGTATGCACAAGTTAATCACAGTATAGGTGTTCACGAAGATTTCACACGTACACCTTTTGCATCTCATTTATAAGGTTTAAAGTCCTTTGATGATTGGATTAAGAGCAGGTCTTAAATGTGTATTGTGTATACAAGAAATTGCGACCTACAAAAATCCTGTAACACTTGAAAAATATTAAGAAATGGACATGTAATCCTTATTGGGAACAACGTTTTCCTAAGTTATTTTTTTAGTCGGATTCCCTTGTAATTTTAGTGGATTCGATTATAATTAGGAGTGTGAATTGACGAATAGAAAACAATAATCACCCACTTGACCACTTGGAGGAAAGCATGAATATTCTTGTTATTAACTGCGGTAGTTCTTCATTGAAATACCAGCTCATCAACATGGCTGACGAATCGGTATTGGCAAACGGACTTGTTGAACGTATTGGCCTTGAAGGTGCACGTTTAAAGCATCAGGCTTTCGAAAATGCCAAAGTGACAATCGAAGTCCCAATGAAAGATCACAAAGAAGCGCTCAATCAAGTGTTGGCAGCTATTGTAAGTGCTGAGCATGGTTCGATTAAGAGCCTTCAAGAGATAAATGCGGTCGGACACCGCGTGGTTCATGCAGGTGAGAAGTATTCTGGTTCAGTCGTTATCACACCAGATGTTATGAAAGCGCTCAATGAGTGTATTGAACTTGCGCCGCTTCACAATCCACCTAACATTATGGGCATCGAAGCAATGCAAGAATTGCTTCCTGGTGTGCCAATGGTAGGCGTATTCGATACAGCCTTCCATCAGACAATGCCTGAAGTTGCTTATATTTATCCGCTTCCTTACGAATTCTACGAAAAATACGCATTGCGCCGTTACGGATTCCACGGTACATCACACCGCTATGTATCTCAACGCGCTGCAGATATACTCGGCAAAGACATTAAAGATCTCAAGTTAATCTCTTGCCACTTAGGAAATGGCGCATCTGTTTGTGCAATAAACGGTGGTAAGTCAGTTGCGACTTCAATGGGCTTTACACCTCTCGAAGGCCTTGTAATGGGCACGCGCTCAGGCGATATCGATCCTGCAATTGTCACATTCTTAATGGATAAAGAAGGTCTCGACCTCGATGGTATAAACAATATCCTCAACAAGCAATCAGGTGTATTCGGAATTTCTGGCATTAGCTCAGACTTTAGAGATATCGAAAATGCAGCATTCGACGGTCACAAGCGCGCTCAATTGGCTCTCGATGTATTCGATAGCCGCGTAAGAGAATATATTGGCGCATACGCGACGGCAATGGGTGGCGTAGATGCTGTCATCTTTACAGCTGGTCTCGGCGAGAATTCGGCTATGAACCGCGAGAGCATTTGCAAGAACCTCGGATTTATGGGAATCGAAGTCGACGCGGTTAAAAACAACATCCGCGGCAAAGAGGCAATTGTAAGTACCGAGGGATCTAAAGTTAAAGTTATGGTAGTACCTACAAACGAAGAATTAATGATTGCTCGCGACACAAAAGATTTAGTCGGTTAATTGCTATAAAAGGCAGCCTGCCACGCGTGGGCTGCTGTCGTTTTTTTAGTGATTGAAAAGTATTGTTTGAAACCTTGACAAATGATAAGCTGCTCAGTATAATAAGAATGTTGTATTTAGAGGTGGATTATGCAGATCAGCATTTCAGAGGTTAAACGTCAACCACAACAAACTTTGGCGTTTGACGAACGGATTTCCTTTCCCGAATGGGATTTTCTCGGCGCACATGCCGTGAGTGGTGTGGAGCCGTTTTCAGTGAAAGGTAAGGTTTACAGTCTCGATCGCAAGTTATGGATTCATTTTTCGTACGAAGGAATGGTTCACTTCGTATGTGACCGGTGTCTGAAGTCTAACGACCGACTGCTTAAAGGCGAAGTCAAGAGTGAGCTTTCAGATGTGGATGAATTCGATGTGGAATGGCTTGTGATAAGAGATGGCCATATAGATTTGACTGAAGCCTTGACCGACGACATCGTGGTGCATTTGCCCATTCAACTCGTTTGTGAAGAAACCTGCAAGGGGCTTTGTCCACATTGCGGTTTAAATCTGAATCACGAGCAGTGCAACTGCAACCAAGAACAAATTGATCCGAGGTTAGAAGGCCTCAAGAACTTCTTTAAATAACTCTGAGGAGGTGGAAACATGGCAGTACCTAAGCGAAAAACTTCCAAGGCGAGAAGAGACAAACGTAGAGCGTCAAACATTAAAATGACAGCTCCTAATGTTATCAAATGTCCTCAATGCCACGAGCCTAACGTGCCACACAGAGTTTGTGCACATTGCGGCTATTATAGAAACGTAGAAGTCATTAAAGTGGCTGAGTAATCACCCTCTTGACTCGAAACAAAATTAACACCAAACCCCAAAGCCTCTCCAGAAGGCAATTGGGGTTTATTTTTTTGCGCAGAATGAGATGTAAGGTCTATCTTGTTTGGAATTGTGATATACTTATGTAGTACCAACTACTAGGGTCAACACATAGGAGAATGTTAAGACTTTGATTGACAAATTTCGAATTGCTGTTATACTTTATACTAGTAGCTGGTGCTAATATATGATGTTATGAGGTGGTCTCTTGTCTAAGAACAAGCTTAAAAAGCTAGAAAGGCATCAGGCGTTAATTGCATTATTAGATGCCCAGCCGTTTTTAACGGACGAAGAATTGCGCGATCATTTTGGGGTCAGCATTCAAACGATTCGATTAGATCGTTTAGAGCTGAATATTCCAGAACTCAGAGAACGCGTAAAGTCCGTAGCTACGAAACAGTACGATCAGCTCCAGTCCATTTCTAAAACAGAGATTTTGGGCGAGTTAATCGATCTAAAACTTAACCATAGCGGTATTTCTTATTTAGAAACAGATGAGCATTTCGTCTTTGAAAAAACACAAGTTGTCAAAGGACACCATATTTTTGCTATGGCTGAATCCCTGGCGCTGGCGGTAATTGATGCCAAGGTTGCACTAACAGGTGTGGCTAATATCAAATACCAAGAGCCAGTATATGCAGGTGAGAAGCTCATTGCAAAAGCACTGTGCAAAAAAGCAGAAGGCGCAGCCTTCTACGTGCACGTGCGTATCTTGGTTAAAGAGAGAGAAGTTTTTCGCTCGAAGTTCAAAATGACAGGATTGGAAGGATAAGACGATGAAAGATGCTAAAGCATTGAGAATAGGCATAGATGCCATGGGTGGTGACCACGCCCCCAAAGCAGTTATAGAAGGCGCATTAATGGCATTAGAGCGTATTGAGGGTACAATTGTCTTGTTTGGCGATGAGCAATTGATCCAAAAGGAACTGGTATCAAAGCGATATGCTTCTGAGCGCATCGACATTGTACATTGTTCTGAAACCATTGAAAGCGATGACCAACCAGTTAAGGCCATTAAGAGCAAGAAAGATTCTTCGATGGTTCGCGGGTTTGAAGCTTTAAAGGCCGAATCTATAGATGCTTTTATATCGGCTGGGAACACTGGTGCTCTTTTGGCAGGTGGTGCTCTAAAAATTGGTCGAGTGAAGGGTATAAAAAGACCAGCTTTAACCTCGGCATACCCGACAGATAAAGGTGTCTCTGTGCTGGTTGACGCTGGGGCCAATACGGAATGTGACCCTATTAATTTGCAACAATTCGCGTTTATGGGTCATTTGTATTCAAAAGAAGTAATGGGCGTAGCAAGTCCAATCACAGGGCTTGTAAATATTGGCACCGAAGATGAAAAAGGTTCCACACTCTATAAGGACTCCTTTAAATTGCTAAAGGCAACTGAGGGCATTAACTTTATGGGAAACTTAGAAGCGCGTGATATTCCCACGGGCATGGCAGATGTTATTGTCTGCGATGGCTTCACTGGCAATGTAGTGCTCAAGCTTTCAGAAGGTGTGGCAAAATCTTTTGGCAAGGCTATTAAAGAAACTGTTATGGCATCTTGGAAAACAAAAATTGGTGGTTTGCTCATTAAGGCAGGTCTAGATGCCTTTAAGCAAAAGATGGATTATGCAGAGTACGGCGGTGCACCGCTTTTAGGTTTAAAGCATCCCGTAGTAAAAGCACATGGGAGTTCAAATGCCAAGGCATTTATGAATGCCATACGCTATGCAGAACGCTATGCCTCACACGATATTATTTCTAAAATGGCAGACTTTTTAGCATTTGACACGTCGGAGGATGCCTCAGAAGAAGCTTAAAATCTAGGCAATCCTAGATTAAAAGCACAAGGAGGCACAATTGAATCGATCAAAAATCTTGGGCACCGGCCGATACCTACCGGAGAGGGTGCTCACTAATTTCGACTTGGAAAAAATAGTCGAAACTACAAATGAATGGATTGTGACGCGTACTGGCATAGAAACCCGCCATATTGCAGCACCTGAACAGGCGACATCGGATTTGGCGACAGAAGCTGCTAAAAAAGCGATCGCAAAAGCAGGTCTTACTGCGCAAGATATCGAGTTGATTATCGTAGCAACGGTAACCCCCGACATGGCATTTCCTTCAACGGCATGTATTGTCCAAGCAAATTTAGGGGCTACAAAAGCAGCGGCATTCGATGTAGAGGCAGCGTGCTCTGGTTTTCTATATGGATTAGCCACGGCAGATGCCTTTATTAAAGCCGGTATGTATAAGCATATTTTGGTAATCGGTGCCGAGAAGATGTCTAGTATCTTAAATTGGTCAAATCGAAATACTTGTGTCTTGTTTGGCGATGGTGCGGGGGCTGCGGTTGTAGGTCCAAGTAACAGTGAAGAAGGTATTTTGTCGACAATTCTTGGCGCAGACGGCGAGGGTGGAAAGTTCCTCAGCCAACCGGCGGGGGGCTCAAGAAAGCCCGCTTCTGTCGAGACGGTGCAAAATAACGAACACACCGTCGACATGGCTGGAACAGATGTGTTTAAATTTGCCGTGCGCATTATGGGGAATGCTTCTATTGAGGCCATCGAAAAAGCCGGTCTTAGCATCGAAGATATTCAAGTATTAGTGCCCCACCAGGCAAATATGCGCATTATATCAGCGGCAGCTAAGCGATTAGAGATGCCTATGGATCGGGTAAAAGTCAACTTAAATCAATATGGCAATATTTCAGCGGCGTCCATCCCTATCGCGCTGGATGAGTCTTTGGAAGAAGGGTTGATTAAAAGAGGCGATCACGTTGTGTTGACGGGATTTGGTGGAGGCCTTACGTGGGGCTCTGCTGTCATAAAGTTTTAAGATATTTCAGGGGGACTTATGGGTAAAATTGCTTTTGTTTTTCCGGGTCAGGGTGCACAGTATGTGGGTATGGGCAAAGCGCTTTACGAAGCATATCCTGAGGCACAGCAGGTCTTTGACGATGCTACAGAAGCATTGGGCTATGACATGGCTAAAATGTGCTTTGAAGGACCAGAAGAGGCACTGCGCATTACCGAAAATACACAGCCAACCATTCTCACCACATCGGTGGCTGCTTTAAAAGCGCTGGCTAGTCATGGGATTCAACCCCATGTTGTTGCTGGATTAAGCTTAGGAGAGTATTCTGCTCTAGTTGCTGCAGATGCTCTGCAATTCAAAGATGCCGTTCGTCTCGTGCGCACGCGTGGGAAGTTGATGCAAGAAGAAGTTCCCGATGGTGTAGGCGGTATGGCCGCAATCTTGGGCTTAGATGATTCAGATGTGGAATTGGCTTGTGAACGGGCTAAAGATGCAGGTGTTGTTCAGCCTGCAAACTACAATTGCCCAAAACAACTTGTCATTGCCGGGGAAATTCAAGCAGTTACAAGAGCGGTTGAGGAAGCGAAGCTTCTAGGTGCAAAGAAAGCAGTGATGTTGCCCGTATCAGCGCCATTTCACACCAGTCTTTTAAAGGGTGCAGGCGATAAGTTAAAGGGTCATTTGGAACATGTTCAAGTGTCTTCGCTAACAGTGCCTGTTGTGGCAAATGTGAATGCAAGTCATTATGCATCCTCCGATGTTGTTAAAGACCTATTAGTCGCACAGGTGAGCAATCCGGTACTTTGGGCGAAGAGTGTGGCGTTTATGGTCGAAGAGGGTGTAGATCTCTTTATCGAAGTGGGTCCTGGTACTGCATTATCTAAATTTATCAAAAAAATTGCGAAAGATGTGACCATTCTGTCGGTGGAAGATGTGGAAAGTCTCGAAGCCACAGTGGCGTATATTAAGGAAAGGCAGGCATAGGGTGAACTTACAAGGTAAAAATGCCATTGTGACTGGTGGTGCAAGGGGTATAGGCAGAGCAGTCGCCTTAAAACTCGCACAGCTTGGCGCTAATGTGGCTGTCAATTACACGAGTTCTGCCGATGCGGCGCTAGACGTTGTCAAGCAAGCAGAGGCAATGGGCGTAAAAGCCCTGGCCATCAAAGCCGACGTTTCTAAAGATGAAGATGTTTCTAAATTAACTGACCTTGTGAAGGCAGAGTTTGGCAGCATCGATATTTTAGTCAACAATGCCGGCATAACAAGAGATGGTCTTTTGATACGCATGAAAGAAGACGATTGGGATCAAGTTATCAATACAAATCTCAAAGGTGTGTTCCTTACCACTAAACACGTTGGAAAAATTATGCTCAAGCAAAAACAGGGCAAAATAGTGAACATTTCTTCTGTTGTTGGTGTGATGGGAAATGCAGGACAGGCTAATTACGCAGCTTCTAAGGCTGGAGTTATTGGTTTTACAAAGTCGACGGCAAAGGAGTTCGCTTCGCGGGGAGTGAATATCAATGCAATCGCGCCGGGTTTTATACGCTCGGATATGACAGACGCGCTTTCTGATGATGTGAAGGGCCATTATTTGGCCAATATTCCGCTGGGTGCTTTCGGCGAAACTGAGGACGTAGCCAATGCTGTAGCATTTTTATGCTCGGAGATGGCGCGTTATATCACCGGTCAAACATTACATGTTGACGGTGGACTGGTTATGTAGTTTAATAAATGTGTCTTACAAAAAACTCGACTTGTAGAAGGAGAAAAGAAAATGGTATTCAATAAAGTTAAAGAGATCATTATCGATCAATTAGGCCTCGATGCAGACACTGAGATCACACCAGAAACTTCATTAATGGCGGATTTAGAAGCGGATTCATTAGATGCAGTTGAAATTATCATGGCGCTCGAAGACGAGTTCGACGTAGAAATTCCAGACGAAGACGCTGAAAAATTCAAAAATATCGGCGACATCGCCAACTATATCGAAGCGAATAAGTAGGAGGCGGACATGAGAAGAGTAGTAATCACAGGATTAGGTGTAGTAAGCCCCATCGGTACTGGCAAAGATGCCTACTGGCAAGCGCTAAAGGCAGGTGTCAGCGGTGTTGGGCCAATCACACGCTTCGATGCCTCTGAATTTGCTACTCAGTTCGCCGCTGAAGTGAAGGACTTTGATCCAACGGTTTACGTCGATAAAAAAGAAGCAAAGCGTATGGATCGCTTCACACAATTTGCCATTGCTGCTAGTACGTTAGCGTTGGCAGATGCCAAGATCGATGTGACAACCATAGACCAAGAGCGTTTCGGCGTGGTCATGGGATGTGGCATTGGCGGCATCAGCACCCTAGAAGAAGAACATCAGAAACAACTCGAGAAAGGCGGCATGCGCGTCAGCCCTTTCTTAATTCCAATGATGATTACAAACATGGCATCGGGTCAAGTTTCAATGCAGTTTGGGGCAAAAGGTCCAAACTACACTGTTGTAACAGCCTGTGCTTCGGGTACTAATGCCATCGGCGATGCCTTCAAGGTCATTCAGCGTGGCGACTCGGATATCATGTTAACAGGTGGCACAGAAGCGTCTATCACCCCGCTTGGATTTGGCGGCTTCTGTGTTATGAAAGCCATGTCTCGTCGCAATGACGATCCTAAAACGGCGAGCCGTCCTTTCGACAAAAACCGCGATGGTTTTGTTATGGGTGAAGGCTCGGGCATCTTAGTGCTAGAAAGTCTTGAGCATGCTCAAGCACGTGGTGCAAAGATATATGCAGAAGTTTTAGGTTATGGCATGAGTTCAGATGCTTACCACATCACAACACCAGCTCCAGGTGGCGAAGGTGCTGCACGCGCGATGCGCTTAGCGATTCGCGATGCGGGCTTACAGCCAGAGCAAATCGATTATGTGAATGCTCATGGTACGAGCACACCTTATAATGATCAATTCGAAACCATGGCAATTAAGTCTGTGTTTGGCGACCATGCCTATAAGCTGGCGGTGAACTCAACAAAGTCCATGACGGGTCACCTCCTTGGTGCATCTGGTGCGATCGAAGCGATAGCTGGTTTAATGGCTATTGAAGAAGGCATTATTCATCCGACCATTAACCAATTTGAAAGCGACGAAGAATTGGACCTCAACTATGTGCCAAATGTGGCCATAGAGCGTCAAGTCAATTACTTCTTATCCAATTCACTCGGGTTTGGCGGACACAATGCAACGCTGTGCTTTGGCGTCTTTAAAGCATAGTGCATGATACAATGTAAAATGTAAAATCCCCATTGACTGTAATCTGGTCAAGGGGGATTTTTTTATTAGCGAGCGGTAGAGGTGTGGTGATACTCATGCGATGCGTTATAGGGCTGTGTTGGTGGGAAAGCAGATTTCAAAGTGCACACCCTGGTTATCGGCGTTAGCAAGGGCATTTGGGTGTAGCAAAATGCAACCACCTAAAACCTGGGTGACCATATTGTTTACAATGTGAAGACCAAGTCCGGAGCAGCCCTTAGTGCGATTAGTTGTAAAAAAGGGCTCGAAGACGCGCTCCGACAAGTCGTTGGGTATACCGTGACCATTATCGGTGTAATGGAAGCATATAGTGCCATTATTCCACTCTATATCGACTGCTATTGAGCCGCCAGTGATGTCGTTAAAGCCATGAACGACGCTATTTAAGACCAAATTTGTGAGTATGCGAGAGAGTGCCACTGGAAAGGTTAAAATTTCAATGGATTCTGGGCATCGCATTGCGATGTGGTGTTGCCCCAGCTCGAGCTGAGGGCTTAACTCGTTGACGACCTCACTGAGGAAGGCTTTGAGATTAATGACTTTTAGCTCCATATTCGAGTGATCGAGGGCAACGGTTTTAAAACTTGTGACGATATCAGCCGTGCGATGTAAAGCGGTCTCTAGACTCGCAAAGGCCTCTTCTGACTGTTCTAGAAAGTTGCTAAAGGCAAGACGCGACAACTGGTTCTCTTTGAATTGGCCATAAACATTGCTGTTTTGATCTCTCAAAAATGAGCTTGCAGTAACGGCGATGCCAAGAGGCGTATTGATTTCGTGGGCCACTCCGGCAACGAGTTTACCGAGTGAAGCGAGTTTTTCTGTGCGCACCAATTGATCTTGTGTTGCTTTAAGGGTGTCTAGCGAGTTTTCTAGCCGCGCGTTTACCATCTCTAGCTCGGACTGCTTTTCTTGCAGAGTGGCATAGGACTGCTCCAGGTATTGGTTTGATTCGTTTAGCTGCAATGTGCGCTCGTGGACTTGAGCGTTCAGTAGGTCTCTGGCATGAATGAGGCGATGGAGATAGGAAAAAATTAAGATTGACAATGACAATCCCGATAAAATAAGGATTATTGGCGTTGCTAAATCGGGTTTCCACCCTTCAATGGGAAGTGCGTAAAACGTCCAGAAGGCATCTTCAATCTGAAGTGGTATAGCTAGGGATTCGCTTTGTGAAGCAATGCTCTCGATGCTATTCGTTGAACTATAGGTATTGAATAGTAATTCGGTGTGGATGTTGTCGAATAAGGCGATGTGATGGGTGCGGGTAGCCTTTAAAAGTCCCGAACGTCCCATAAGGCGATCTACATTTAAACTGATGATAATTGTGCCCTTAATTTCTTTTGGCAGGTTGTTCTCGTATGAAAAAATTGGAATATAGCATTCGAGGGTTGTGCGCTGCGATTGAGGATTAGAGGAGCTTTGCGTGGATGTGACGAGCACACGTCGTGTTTTGAACAGCTTAGCGATGGAGTCGCCATGCACGTCGTCGTCGATTAGAAACGTGCCAAGACGGGTTTGAGATAGATTAGAGGCATCTGCACTTACCACCTTGTAGCCAGAGGTTATCAACCAACTGGCAATAATGTCGTCATCGCCACTGTAAAGGCGGTTTGCGATAGCCTCCATATCTGCGAGATTGGAATACTGACTTAAGAGTGCCAAGTTTTGGGCTTTGTCGATTTGATTTTGAACATCACTTATAAAGCTGTTCATATTGGACGACAATGACTCAAGGGATTGATTCTTTAAGTCGGTCAATGCGGTGAGGTAATTGGCGCGTGCTTGTACAATGAACAGGGTGAAGCAAATAAGTGCAACGAGTGCTGGCAGTCCAATTTTATTAAAACCCTTAATTGTCCATCGCGGTCGCGACATATGGCCTCCTAAGTAGAGAATGGGTGCATATTTGTTAATCTATGTTTAAAGATACCCAATTGGGGAATTAAACCAACAACAGAATTATCATGTTTACAGGGCTGAGTTCGAGGTGCATCATGAGTAATAGAAAGAGAAAGGCAATGAAAATCACGCTTTTTGCTTTGACGGTGTGTGTTGCTCTATTGAGTCTGAGCGGCTGTGCGCTCATGGAAAATAAAAGACCCAACGTGAATAAGGAGGGGAATCCTTATCATATTGGGTTGGTTCTTTCAAATAGAGAAAATCCATTTTTCGAGCTGCTGGCTAATGGTGCGATGAATGAGGCTCAGAATCAAGGCGTAAAGCTGACTGTTGTGGATTCAAAGGATAATTCGGACACAGAATACGCACACATTCAAGGGCTTGTGGAAAGTCGCGTAGATTTTATTGTGGTCAACCCGGTTGATTCAGATACCGTTTACAAGACAATACAATATGCAAACGATGCAGACATCCCCGTGCTCACCGTAGATCGGACGGCAAACGGGGGACAGGTAGTGTGTCATATTGCCTCAGACAACCAAGCGGGTGGTGCACTTATTGCAGAATATTTGCTAGAACGCTCTGGAAACAAAGGCAGCTATGCAGAAATGCGCGGCCTAGACGGAACCTCTGCTGCACAAACCCGCAGTAAAGGCTTTAACGACGTAATGCTGCAAAAAAGCAATATGTCACAATCTGCGGTCGTGACAGCCGATTTTAATCGGCAGATGGCAAAAGAGGTGATGGCCAACCTGCTAGTGGTCCATCCTAAACTCACGGCGATTTTTGCCCACAATGACGAAATGGCGCTAGGAGCTAGTGAGGTGGCGCTCTCTTTAAACAAAGATGTACTTATCTTCGGCTTTGATGGCACAGATGAGGCATTACAAGCCGTCGAGAATGGCACTTTAGCGGCAACGGTGGCACAACAACCCATAAAAATGGGTGAAACCTCGATTCTCCGAGCAATCGACTTTCTAAGTGGTAAGGCCATTGAGAGCGAGGTATTAGTCGATGTTAAACTCATTAAGAAAACTTCCAACTAGCTTATAGTTTGGAGGTTTTTTATCTTTTAAGAACTAAGTCGGGGTGCATCTTGTGCCATGCCATCTTGCCACCAGAAGTGTGTGCAGCCTCGTGATAGATGAGCAGTGCCTTAGGCGAAAAATACGATTTACACCATCCTTGCACCATCTCGCCGATGGATTGCACATCGCTAGGCGCAGCTGGAAATTCTAAACGCTCACAGTGGTCCTCGGTGCGTGCAACCTCTACGAGCAGGTGCAATTGATAGGCCTCAAGTGCGTTGTCTTGATTTGGGTCTTTTAGTCTTTCAATCCAAAAGGCGCTAATGGTAGCCGTCTTCGACAGCCTTTTGTGCAAATCCTCGAGATTGTATTTCTTTCCGTGGCGATTAAATTGCAAATCTACACGCCCCTTGAAATATAGCAGGTCACTAGACAAGTAGCCTTTGTCGTAGACGGTAGCTGGCGCTTGATAATCCATTGCCAAATAGGGTGAATGCACCAGTATGTTACCTTCACTGTCGATTTCTACAGAAACACCCTTAAAAGGTTGTCCTAGAAGCTGTGGTTCTAAGGCTTGCGCGTGATACGAACAAAAGGCGACCTGGCCTAGCTCTGCTGCGCCGTAATAGTGCCAAAGTTTTGCAAAAGGCAGATGCGTGGTAGCCAACTGATTGACCCTATGAGACAACACCTCGCCTACGGTAATCACAGTTTTTAGACTATAGAGCATAGGGAGCTCAATAATGCTGAGGGGAGATGCGCTACTTTCTTCGCAGGCCTTGCGTGCAGCGGTCTTTAGAAGGAGGCCAAAGCGAGTGGGGACTGATAGCAGCGTATCGATGCTACAAGTCTGAATGAGTTGCAGTGTTGTACTTGGCGACAACGAGCCTTGTAAGTAGATGCGCTTGCCATAAAAAAGCCCGAGGAGCCCGTGATATACAGTAGCTGAGAAACCGGTGTTTCCAAGAATTAACCAAGCATTTGTTCTATCAAGATTAAAGGCATCTCTGTGCGCCTCGAAACTCGACAGCCAGCTATTTAACGTGCGAGGGATCAGTTTGACGCGTCCAGAGGAGCCACTCGAGCGACTGAAGATTCCAATGGGCTCTACGTGGTTGCGGTGTCTGTTATAGGCATCTTCTACAAGGGCATCGTAATGCTCAGCATCCTCGTCGGGTTCTAAAAATAGGAAGGGAATGCCCATGTGAATTGCGCAGATGGCAATTAGGATGCCCTCAGCAGGCTGTGGTGCGCGTATTGGCAGCCAGGGCGCATGGGGTTGACGCACATTCATTTGGCAATAGCCCATTGCATTGGGACTCTCTAGGGCATATTCAGTTTGAGATTCGTCGAAAAGTGTTCCAGACCACCGTTCCATGTGTTTACCTCGCTCATTTAGAAGTGTATGGTTGTTCGATAGGGAGCTAGGCCCTTATGAGCCCTGCGATACCTTGTCCTCCTGCGACGCCTAAGGAGACAGCGCCTATGCCACCGCCTTGCATCCTAAGATTGGCAATCAGGTGAATACTGTAAATGGCACCACTTGCTGCGTAGGGGTGACCAAAGGCAAGTGCGCCTCCAAGAGGATTGATGCGATCGAAGGAGATGCTACTTGTGGCTTGGAAGGCCATGACTTTCGCTGCAAAGGCCTCGTTGATTTCGATATGATCCAGTTTCTCTAGGGGGATGCGGCTGATTTTAGAGAGTTTGTAGAGGGCTTCTGTAGCACCGAGTGGTGAAAAGTCGGGTGA
>CALFXQ010000015.1 GCA_937958285.1 uncultured Fusibacter sp.
TCGCGCACATGGCTGTAGGTTAAAAAAACTATAAAAAGAAATAAGAAAAATGATGAAATTTTCACTTCTTTACTTTGTCATCATACGCCTGTTGGTTTGTTTCGTCAATGCAATAAAATGAGAAAGAACGACTTTACTCGTTCTCTCCTCTTTTTTTATTGGACTTCTCAAGGGCAAGCAGGTGTGCTTTTCGGTCTAATCCGCCTGCGTAGCCAGTCAATTGGCCCTTTGCGCCGATTACGCGGTGGCAAGGGATTAGAATGCTGATAGGATTTCGCCCCACCGCTCCCCCGACCGCCTGGGCAGCTTTGCCCGCCTTGGCGGCCTCGGCCAGCTGACCATAGGTCGCAGTCTCCCCATCTGGAATCTCCCTCAGCAGTTGCCATATGGTCTGCTGAAACGCCGTGCCTTTGGGCGCTAAGGGGATAGTTTGAAGCAACTGCCACCCTCCCGCTCGCCCTGCAAAGTATGCGCTCAGCCCCTCGCTCAGCCTCTGCTCGAGGACCTCTCGCTTTTCTCCCGCGCCCTCTATAACTCCGGAGGCTCTACTAGCTACACTATTAGTTGCGCCACTAGTTGCGCCACTTGATGCCCCGTATTCCGCTTGAAGCCCTTGAGGAAAGTACTTTTGACCCTCAAACCAAAGCCCCGAAAGACGATTCTCAGGCGACCATTTGGCGTACATTAGGCCCAGTGGTGTTTCTATAACTTGCATACTATGTCTCCTTTTCGCTTATTGTTTCCCCGTCTATAATGCGAGCGATGGTAGCTTTGGTCGGTTGCCACGTGCCTTGCCAGAGGCTAATCACCAAGTAGCTTAGCCACGGTGCATACATGGCCTCTATTTTTCTCAATGGAGCCTTCAGCGCTGTTCTCGGTATGCCTAGGACCATCGACAGTCCATGAAGCACGCCGACATCACCTGGTAAAAATACATTGGGCCAGCCGGTTGTTCGCATCAGGATATAATCGGCGGTCCACGGTCCTATACCTTTAATTGTCAAAAGCTGCTTGCGCATTTTAACCGTATCAAAACCGCGAATAAGTTGCAATTGATTGGCCAAGATCGCATGGGCCATTCTTACAATGGTCTGTGCTCTACTGCTAAGAATCCCTAGTTTTACGAGATTTTCGGCGGCGCTGGGCTCTTCGAAGTTTTCGGGTCTTGGAAAGGTGTGGGTGAGCTCTGGCCACGGCGAAATAGTCTTTTCGAGGGGCTGCCCGAGGGTCTGAGTCATGCGGGTTGCCAGGGTTCTAGCGGCTTTTACCGTAATCTGTTGCCCTAAAATGGCGCGAACTGCCATCTCGAAGGGATCAAAGCACCCTGGTAGTCGTGTATCTGCGGGTATGCCTTCTGGCAACTGCTCTGAATTGACGGATAAGTCGAATGCATGACGCACTTGCCTTGTAATAACTTGTAAATAAGGAGCCAGTGTTTCAGACACTGTTAGCTGAAGCGCATATCGACTAGGCTTTTGCACTATTGTGGATGCGTGAATATGCGTTTGCGTTTGAGATTGCGTGGGTGATTGTGTGAGTGATTGTGTGAGTGATTGTGTGAGTGATTGTGTGAGTGATTGTGTGAGTGATTGTGATTCACCCATATTCTGTACCTGAACAACTTCTAGCCAACCTTCGACTGGGCGTGATACCGTGCGGCGATATATACCCTCAGCGGCGTTGACCCATTCTACGCCTGGAATGGCCCGCATTTCGAAAAAGGCCAGGAGTTGTTGCCAATTCATTGTTGGTCGATAGCCGATCACTGCTTTTGTGGGTTTACAAGTGCTAGATACATCTGTTGATTTTGTTTGGTGATGAGATTCTTTAATGTGCTTTGCCAACGTGCTAGGTGCCATATGGTAATGTGTTTTAAAGAGCCGATTAAAGGTACTAATGCTTCCAAAGCCAACAGTCTCGGATATTTCTTGCTGCGTGAGCATGGTATCGGTTAGCAATTGTTTAGCCGCTAAAAGCCGCGCAGTTTGCAGATACTGATGCGGCGTGATGCCTAGTGCATCAGAAAATATGCGACGGAGATGTCGCGCGCTAATTCCCAGTTGCTCTGCCACGGTTTCTACTGATTTTGGCAATTGTTGCATCATTTCTGTGGCTTGTAAAAATAAGAGCTCGTGCTGTTCCACATCTGCATAGCCCGGTGCCATTTCTGGGCGACATTTTAAACAGGGTCGATAACCGGCTAGTTCTGCTTGTGCAGCGGACTGATAGAAGGTGCAGTTCTCTGATTTTGGCGTTTTTGCGCTGCAAATGGGTCTGCAATATATGCCAGTACTCTTAACCGCTGTAAAAAAGATGCCATCGAACCGGGCATCGCGCGTGCACAGCGCGCTGTAGCACCGCTCATGATCCAAAATTGCCATGTTTTTAGCCTTCATCGCCTACCGCCTTTTACTTTTAATAGCTCGATTATATCACATACTCACCCGGTCGACTCCTCAGAAACGGACATCACACCTCTTATATACTATAGAGACCCGTTCACATAACCGGTCTCTATATATATATAAAAGAGACCCGTTATGTGAACGGGTCTCTATAGTAAGCATTACTTCCAGGTGCGGAGGGTTTCCCACTTCAGGTCGCGCGCCGCTTCTATGGCAGCGACGTCTTCTTCGAGTAAGTGCTTGAAGCGCGACTGTCGCTTGAGGTAAGGCGTGATTGGTGCAAACTGCTCGAAGGACTTGTTAAGTTTAAACTGGCCATTTTCGAACTCGGCGAGGTACCAGAGGCCCGTGTCGACCACCTCTTTTGCCACGTCGATGGTCTCGTCACTCTCGTGGCCCCAGCCCGTTGGACAAGGTGCGAACACGTGAATGTAGGCAGGACCGGGCGCATCTTTGGCCTTTTGAACTTTGTTCATAAAGTCTTCTAAATAGCCCATGCTCGCCGTGGCCGCGTAGCTAATGCCGTGAGCTGCAACGATTTCGAACATGTTTTTCTTTTCGGTAAGGGTGCCGCGAATTACCTTGCCAGATGGCGTGGTGGTTGTAGCCGCACCGAATGGCGTTAAGCCGCTCTTTTGTATGCCCGTGTTCATGTAGGCTTCATTGTCTGTGCAGATATAGATGAACTTCTCGCCGCGATCGATGGCGCCAGAGAGGGCTTGAATCCCGATATCGGCCGTGCCCCCATCGCCTGCAAAGGCAACTGACAGCGGTGCTTTGTCGCGCTTTCCAGACAAGTACTTTGCTCTTAAACCCGCTTCAATCCCGGTGGCAACCGCCGCAGTGGCTGCAAAGGGCGTGATGATGGCGTTGTTTTTAAATGCCATATTGGGATAGATAAATGAAACTGCAGACATACAGCCCGCAGGAAGCGACAGATATGCATCTTCGCCCAGAATTTTTAGTGCCAAGCGCAAGGCTAAACTCTCGCCGCAACCCCCACAAGCCTTATGGCCATAGAAGAATTCATCGGTAGTAATATTGCGCGCATTTAACTTTACTTGACTCATGGCTCACACCTCATTTGCGTATAATGCACTGCGCCTGCTGCCAATGTCGCATCGGCATTTTCTAGTTTCTCAAACACTTCAAAAAGGTCAGCCTGGCTGACATCGCGACCGCCCAAGCCCCCTACAAAATTGATGCTCTTAATAAACACACCTTGTTGCATCAATGCCGAATTTACATTGGTATAAAGGCTGCCCTCGTAACCAAAAGATAGATCTTTTTCGAAGACCCCTACAACCCGTGCGCCCTTTACTGCAGAGGCAAGTTGAGCCGTTGGGAAGGGGCGTATTACGCGAAGCTTTACCAGCCCCACGCGCTTGCCAGAATCCCGCAGCTGATCGACCACGCAGCGTGCCGTACCCGTCACACTGCCAAGGGTAATCAAGATAATCTCTGCATCTTCGGCACGATAGGATTCAAGCACACCACCATAGCTTCTGCCAAATGCATCGGCAAATTCTTGACCAACAGATTCTATCACGGCCATTGAAGCTTCCAAATCCAAGTGTTGACGCACTTTAAACTCTTGATTGTGATGATTGCCAGCAGAAATGCACATGCTCATCGGTTGGTCATCTTGCATCATATGTGCCACCGGATTAAAAGATGGCAAGAATCCATCGACAAGATCTTGATTTGGCAGTTGAACGCTTTCGTAGGTGTGTGTCATCACAAAGCCGTCGATATTGAGCATCACAGGTGCCATTACCCTAGGATCTTCGGCAATTTTATAGCTCTGAATGACCATGTCTAGAGCCTCTTGCCCACTTTCGACAAAAATTTGAATCCAGCCAGAATTGAGGGCATAAAAGGCATCCATTTGGTCGCCGTAAATATTCCAAGGCGTTGCGACGGCCCGGTTCGCATTCATCATGACGATTGGCAGTCTCGCACCAGCAGCATATGGCAGGCATTCGAGCATGTAGAGTAAACCCTGAGAGGAGGTTGCCGTAAAGGTTCTAGCCCCCACCGCACTGGCGCCAATACAAGCAGAAAGAGCACTATGCTCGGATTCCACATGCATATACACCGTGTCGAGCTCGCCATCTTGTACAAATTGAGAGAGCTTCTCTACGGCCTTGGTTTGAGGAGTAATGGGGTAAGCGGCGATTACTTCTGGACGACAGAGCTTGGCGCCATAGGCGATGGCCTCGTTGCCGTTTAAGAAGGTGGTCTGATGATTAGACATATTGATCCTCCTTTTCCATGGTAATGGCCTTTGGTTTGCATTCGTAAGCACAGACACCACAGCCCTTGCAGAAGTTGTAATCCACCACAAAGGTGCCATCGGCCTCTTTGTGAATGGCCCCATCGGGACACACTAAATAGCAGCGGTGGCAACCCACACACTTGTCTAAGTGAATAACAGGGCGAAACACGCGCCACCCCGCATTGCCCTCTGTAATGTGAAAACTAAGGCAACTCGAGCCCATTGGCATATCCGAAAGGCGCGCAAGCTTAGGCACCGGCACCATTTTAAAGTCTTTCATCGCATTGACCTCCAGCACAAAGTTCCAAACCCTTAAGATACGCCTTATCAAGAAGTGCTAAATTTTTCTCGACTAAGCTTGGTTTTAAATCCGAAGCCAACGCCTTGCGAATCGCCTCGATCGATACTTCGCCATCAGTCATGGCCGCTAGTAGACCCATCATGGCAGTGTTGGCAATCGGTCGGCCCAGTACTTCTAGCGCTAAACCTGTGGCATCCATCACAATGATATCTGGATGATCGAAGGTCTTTTGAGAATTGATGAGCACTTTGCCACCTGGTTTAAGGTCAGCCATATAGCGGGTATGAAAAAGCGTATCATCTAAAAAAATCATGCGATCGCATTTGGCGATTTCACTGCGGTCGTTAATTGGCGTACTCGAAATGCGGTTAAAACCCAAAACAGGAGCCCCGCGACGCTCGGGGCCAAAAGAAGGAAAAGCTTGGGCAAAGCGGTTTTGATAAAGCACTGAAGCAACGCCTATTAACTTTGCACCTGTAAAACTCCCTTGGCCACCACGCCCGTGCCATCTAAGCTCGAACATAAACACCTCTCATTTATTTTATAGTTGTGGTCATTGTACGCACTAGAAACTCGATTAACACTTTAAATCTTCATAATTTCGAGTTTAATCACTGTGATATATCAATGATATATTTATGATAGCGTTTTCCTCGGATTTTGTCAACTTAACCTTAGGTAACAATGTGATAAGGTGATGAGAGCGATTGGATGTGCTTGTGGCCTAAACCAAGGCTTTTTTTGGATTTTATTTAGTGTTTATCCATTTAATTTCGGGTATAAGTATGAGATAAATATGTATGATATATATATGTATGAGATAAAAATGTATGAGATAAAAATGTATGAGATAAAAATGTATGAGATGATAAGTCTATCAAATAAAGAATGTTATTTATGAACATATTGTGTGTGCGAAGAGAAAGGTCGGCAGCTGAGTGAAGTCAAAGCATAAGAGTCGTATTACCACGCGCATCATTGCTCAAGTTGAGAAACTGATGTATCTTTATTTGCCCTATAAGCATCACCCACTCAATCGCGAAGAAGATCAGTTAATCTATTGGAAAAACGTTCTATTTGCCATGTTTGCCACCCTCATTATTTGCTTTGGTGGCCCTGCATTTTTATATGGCAGTCTTCTCTTTGTTTTGGCGGGCCAATATATTCAAGGAATCATCGAGATGAGCAGCTTTGTCTTGATGTGCTTTGTACTACTTAACCGCCATGTGCCACTCAATTTTAAAAAGTACACGGTACTCTTTGTACTTTATGGAATAGCGATAATGCTAATTATCACCACCGGACCCTTTGGTGCGGGAATGATTACCGCACTATTCGCCTTGACTCTAAGTGGATTATTCTTTGAAAGCAAGCAGGTACGTGTGTTTTTTGTAATTAACTTGGCAAGTTTTGCTGTACTTTCTTATTTTGTGTTCTCAAGTTTGTTAGAGGATTATCCATTACAAGACTATAGACACACTTGGTGGATTAACCTAGTTAGCCTTCAGTTCATCGGCTTTATGCTTCTCAGTTTAGGCAACACGGTCATGCATGCACTCGACCGTCAAAATCTTGACCTGTTAAAGTCGCGACGCATTATTGCTCACAGCGATGCCAAGCACAGGGACTTAGTGGCACATTTAACCGATGTGGTCACCGTCGTCGACAATAAGGGGCTTATTGTGTATGCAAGCCCAAATATACATGCACAATTAGAGAGCGAGCATCAAGCTTTAGAATCCATAGAACTCGTATTATTGTTTCATCCCGATGTGCACGAAGAAATTCGAACCCAATTACAAAGTGTGTTCTCTGGAGTGCATCACACCGTTACTTTTAACGTTAAAACACCTAGTGAAAAACACTTCGAAATGACAGTGAGAGACATGACCGACAATGTGCATATAGAAGGCTATTTAATAAGCCTTTACAACATTACAAAGCTAATGGCACGCGAACAAGAAATACTCTACCTCTACGAACGAGATCCCCTAACTGGTCTAAGAAATAGACAAAACCTAGAAACCTACATGGCCTCACTCAATCGCGTTGAGCACTTACCACTGTCCATTCTCTATGGCGACATAAATGGTTTAAAGATCATCAACGATGCCCTCGGACATGCAGTTGGCGATCAACTGTTAAAGGCTATAGCCGATATTTTGACGCGATGCTGCGAACCCGAACATCGGATTTTTCGCATTGGCGGTGATGAATTCTTAATTTTTCAAGAAAACACCACAGAACAACAAAGTCATAAACTCATGGCAAAAATTCACGCGATGTGCGAAAGTTACAATGTGACCCATGGGATTTCAAATGGGCCTATTAGTCAAAAGTCAGTTATAAATCCGCAGGCCCACAGCAATGTATCCCCTTTTTATCTCAGTATTTCGTTGGGCGTGTCGATGGTTGAAGACCTCGAAACCTCTGTTGAGAGCGCAGTCTATCTAGCAGAAGAAGCGATGTACAAACGCAAGCTCATAGAAGACCACAGCTTTCACAGCGGCATACTCTCGGCAATGCTCAATGTGTTGGAGGATAAAAGTCCCGACGAGGCCGAACACGGCAATCGCCTCGCCTACTATGCTAGATGTTTTGGCCAAGCGCTTAAGTTGAACCATGAAGATATCGAAGCATGTGCACTAGTCGCACGGCTACACGATATTGGAAAAGTTGGTATTGACGGCAATATTTTAGAAAAGTCGACCATACTCACCAAAGACGATTGGGAGCATCTCAAGCGTCACCCCGAAATTGGATACCGCATTGCCATTAACTCTCATGAGCTCACTCACGTTGCAGATGCCATTTATGCCCATCATGAGCGGTGGGACGGACGAGGCTACCCCAGAAACTTAGTGGGTGCGCACATTCCTCTTATCGCCAGAATTATTGCTATTTTAGATGCCTACGATGCCATTACTCATGAACGCAGCTACCGGGCCAAAAAAAGTCATTTAGAAGCGATTGAAGAGTTAAAATCACAGCGCGGGTTGCAATTTGATCCAGATTTGGTGGATGCCTTTGTGCGTTTACTAATTGAAAATCCCACAATCTCGTCGTTTGAAAATCGACATTAAGGGTATGATATCAGTAAGTAGATGCAGGATTGCTTCTTATATTTGCAGCAGCTGCTACATTAAAGGAGGTTCAAATGAAGGGAAAAATGATGTTTAATCAAGAGTCTCATCATGAACACGAGCATGATACAGACAAATCTATTTTAAAAAAACCGGTGTTAAAAGCCAAAGCCATGACAGAAAAAACACATAAAAACAACGTTAAGGCCCACCGCAAAACCATTACACGTTAACTCCATAAAAAACACCTGTACACCCATTGAATAGAAATAAAATGGTGTCCAGGTGTTTTGTTTTATGTGTTCTTAAATAATCACTTCATTTTTGTGGCAAAGAGCAGCGTGCCTAATATGCCAAAGCCTGCGGCTACAAAAAAATTGAGGCTGGGTGAAACTTGCCACAAATACGCAGAACTCAGGGAGGCAATTGCCACCACCACATCTCGAAGCAAATAATAGGTGCCATAGGTGGTTGCCTTAGCGCCTTCTGGTGCCAGTTTCATAATCATGGCCTTTCTGGTGGGTTCACCGAACTCCTTTAGGCCCCTAATTACAAAGGCAAAGATCAACATGGGCAGAGTGGTTGAAAAGGCAAGAATCAGAGGGAATATGGCAAAGAAGCCAAAGGTAATGGTCACAAGCCCCTTATTGGATACTTTTTCTGACAGCAGCGCCACAGGAATGTAGATAAGCAGCGCGACAACCATTTCTATCGCCGTAAGAAAGCTAAATGTAATGGCTGAGAACCCGAGTTTTTCTATAACCCAAACCACCACAAAGGCGTAGGGTATTTGCTCGGCAAAGCGTATTAAAATATCGCTGACCAATAGGGTTTTTAAAGATGAAGACATGCGTCCATAGGTCTCTCGAATTCTGAGGGGTTCCCTCGAATTACTGGCATCGTGGTGGTCGACCACATTTTTGTCGATAAACCACAGTGCCACAAAACCCAAAATTAGTGCGATGCCAAAAGCCATGCGCGCCCCACTGACAATGCCAAACTGGGCTATCAAAAGACCACCTGCTATTGGACCAAGTGCCATTGGCACCCTGCGCATCATGGAATGAAGAGAAACGCCCATTACTTGCTTTTCTTTTTTTACAGTGGCAGAAACCAATGAAAGAATTGCTGGAAGGCTCAGTGCTGTCCATGAGATAAACAAGATAGCACCTAAAAATACTGCTTGCCAAAATGGAAATAATACAATGGTCGCATAGCCCCCAATAGAAACCCATGTATAGACTTTTAAGGCGCGTTTGTAACCAATGCGATCAGAGATATAGCCGCCGAGCAGTGCATAGATGGCACTTAAAAAGTTGTCGAGGGCATTGAGTAAGCCCACCGCATAGGCGCTGCTACCGAGGGCCAAAAGATACACGGGCAAAAATCGCTCGCCCATTTTTTCGCCCATACCCAAGAGCACAACCATCACCAGCATGGCCCCCATGCTAGCATTCATGCCAAAAGTACGATTAATTGCAGATGTGATTTTAGATTGTTTCATGCTTCCCCCATAAAATTATTATATTTGTATGCTTAAAAGTAGTCGGAAAAATACGCAGTCTGTTGTTCTATGGCGTCTTCTAACATATCGACTACATGGGAAGTGCACTGGATTCTGCCGATTTTCATGAGATAATCGGGACGTTTATAGCCAAGGAGCATGGTGGTCAAGGTTTGAATATCGATAGTATCTGTACACTTTTCTGAGGTAGGGGTCAGAGTCCCCGACCCTTTTTGTGAAATTTCGAGTACAAAGTTGCCTTCGTTCCATGGCAGCAAGGGGTCGCTTAGCGAGAAATGCCAGATGCGTTCTGTATTGTCGGGTTTAAAGGGAAAGGCCTCTATAAAGGCGGGTGCATCCACAATTCTCGCCATATAATAAGGCGATATCGTCTCTTTGATATCTGCATCTTCTAGTAAGAAAGCCAGTGGTTCATCTGTATAGGTGTTTCCCACAACTTTTGTTATCATGGAAAAATGGGCACCAATAAAGTTCCATAGTCCTTTTCTAGCCTCTTGCGTCATGAAAATCATATCTTTAATATGAAAAATCTCATCGGAAATCCAGTAGATGACATAGCCATCGGCAACATCGTCTTCGTTAAAATAGATAGCTGCAATCACATCGTCGTTGTCCCACAGCCAATACTCGTTCCATGCCAGTTTATCTCTAAGTAGTGCGCCGTGTGTTTCCATGGCATAGCGGTGATAGGTGGTTTTAATCACTTCATCGTCTATGGAAACCCGTCTCACATCCCCCGCTACCTTTTGGCGTTTGGGCAGCTGATAGTCGCTGATTTCATAGACGATCTTGTCTGAGATCAGCTCCCATCCCTTTTGGCGATAGTATGGTATGGAATAGGGAAACAAATAAGAGATTAGCTGCTTGCGGTCGCGCATATCTGAAAGCGCTTGAAAAAGCAACTTGTGCATAAGTCCCTGGTTGGAATACTCGGGATAAGTACCGACCCCGGTAATGCCACCCATATCGTAGGTGTGGTTAAAAATGCGCACTTTCATTGGATAAGTTGCCACTTGTGATACCAAGGTATCGCCGTCGAACCAACCCAGTACGTGGGCCTTCTTTAAAATTGGCGACTTGACCTTTTTTATTTCTTTGTCTACCCAGCCAACCTGATGGAGCTCATTCTCTGTCACTTGAAACACATAGCGCAGTAGTTTATTATATTGATCGAGATGCTCAATGCTCACGGGCATCATTTTTAAGTTTTTCTTAGCCATTCGGTAACACCCCCTACTTGTTGCAGCACCAGAATTGCCTTTATGTTTATTCTACCAATAATTTCTACTTGAGTATAGCTTATATTCCCAAAACAGCTAGTCAAAAGGCCTTATGCTCTGTAAAATAGACTTTAAATAAACATATCTCACACCAGATAATGAGGACCCCATGGAAAACTACATTGTTGCAACAGATCGATTTTGGCTACGCATGGCTTACTTTGTAGCAAGCCTCTTTGGCGCGGCCTATGGCATCACATTTATCTTTAAAGCTGGCATTGGCGTAGATCCAGCCAATGTGCTTATAGATGGCTTGTTTCATACCTTTGGGCTAAGCCTCGGGGTTTGGATTAGTGCCCTTTGGTTATTCTTTGTCATCACAGCCTTTATTCTTGGACTCAAACCCTTTATTGCCACAGTACTCGACTTGGTTTTTTTCGGGGCCATTGTTGACTTTTTAATGCGCATTAACCGCGTGCCCCTTCCTCAAGACGTTGGTGCATTTGGTCCCTATCTATCTGCTCTTTATATTTTATTGGGTATGGCAATTCTGGGCTTTTCGGTGGGTGTCTATATCAATGCTCAGCTAGGGGCTGGCCCCACCATGCTCTTTACTTTCGCCATTGCAAAAAAGACTAAGCGCTCTATTGGCTTAGTCAAGACGGTAACAGATCTGATAATGCTCATTGTAGGCTACCTTTTAGGAGGTGCCGTTGGCCTAGGTACCATTGTTCTTGCGGTATCTATTGGCTATTTGTTCGAATTTTTTATTAGGCGCTTGAGGCTGCCTGGGTTATAGGCTCTCTAAAAAAGCGGAAACCACTTTTTAGTGTGTTTCCGCTTTTTTTTATGCGTGTTTGTAGGGTTTATAAAAGTATCCAACCAATGCTGCCACCAGAAGAATGATCCCCGAAACTACAAAGGCAATATGGTATGAACCTGTGGCATCTGCAATTCGCCCCCCTAATATCGGGCCAAAGATACCGCCAACTCCCCATGCCGAAAATAAAATGCCATAGTTAAGACCTAAATTCACGGTTCCGTAATTGTCTGCACATGCAGAGGGGTATACCGCGGCCATTGCCCCATATGAGAAGTAAATCGTACATGCTGCTGTAAAAATTGGCAAGACCGTGGTAAAGCTGTTAAAGAAAAAGAGCGCAATGGCCTGAAGCACATATAATATGGCCATGGCCTTACCGCGGCCGATTTTCCCTGAAATCACCCCTGCTATTGGCCTGCCCAGTGCATTGGCAATCGCTGCAAATGCCACAAGCTGAAAGCCAATGCCATCACCTAGCAGTTTAGTTACCAGGGTCTTAAGACTGCCAATGGTCATTAAACCACCGGTGGCGCCTGCAAAGAACATAAACCACAAAAGATAGAATTCTTTTGTTTTGAGCATATGCTTGTAAGACAATTGTACAGATGTGGAGCCCAATGGGCTTTGGCCGCTCGACACGCCTTGAGCAAGAGATGTTTGGTCTACTTTTGGATTTCTTATGAACTGAGCAAGGGGCAATGTAATCGCCAAAAATAAAAAGCCCAAGAGTCTAAAAGAAGTAAAGACGTCGAAGCGACTGAGTAAAAATTTTGTTAAGGGAACAATATATAGTGGCGCTAAGCCAAATCCACCCACAACAATTCCAGAAATTAAGCCCTTTTGCTTTGGCGAAAACCATTTGACCGCTGGCGGTGTGGTCGATGCATAGCCAAGACCAATGCCCGATCCAGCCAAGACCCCAAAAGCGAGCGTTAATCCAACTAGACTATTCATAGAGCCCGCTAAAATGCAGCCAGCACCAATCAATACACCCCCTAAAGTAGCCACCCACCGCGGCCCGATTTTATCCTGTAACCTTCCCGCTGGCACCATCATCACTGCGAACATAATAATGGCCACCGTATAGGGAATCGAAGACTCCGTTTTTGTCCACCCCAGAGACTCCTGAAGCTTACCCGCAAAAATACTCCAAGCATAAAGCACTCCAAAGGCCAAATTCATGCCCGTGCCCGCCGCCACTACAATCCATCCGTGCCGATTATTCTTTAACATTTCTCTCCCAATCTTTCTTAGTCAATAAGTCACTTTTACATTGTACTGACTATGGCATCAGGTTACAACCAAAATACACGAATATGTGATACTTCTCACTTTGTTGGGTATACGATATAGCAATAGACAGATTTTTTAATATAAATAGAGGTCTATCATTGAGGTGAACACGTGTATAAAAAAACGACCATACTCTTAATAGTCACACTTATTGTCACGTCATGCTTGCAAACCCTGTGGGCAAGTGATAAATCACAAGATATCATTGAAGATGCTATAAATATTGACACACTGCTTTCCGAATATAATTATGAGTCTGCATATCCTCTGATGCAAGCCTTTATCACCACTTATAAGGATCAAAGCAAAACTTCGACCTATCTCAAAGTACTCGCTTCAATGGTCGCCCTTGAGTATCATTATTGGATGTACGACAAGCTATTAGAACATGCCGATCTTCTATACAATCTTTCAGATGCGCCCGAACACTGGCGCTTTCGCATCGATGCCCTAGAAGTCTTTGCCTACTACGATTATTTTAATTATGAAAATTATAAGGCCGTGGCAAAGTACAACGAGATGCAGGCTTACGCTACAAGCATTGATTCTGAAAACATTCTGCCACAATACTACTACGGTATGGCACTATTGGCTATTGACGATCAAAAGTATAGCGAAGCCCTCGAATTGGTCGACAAAGGACTCGCCCTTAGCGAAAAGCCTTTTGCTAAATCCCATATTTACGCACCTCAAACACTGAGTGGTCTCAAGTTTAAAGCTGAAATTGCACACTTTCAGAAGGACTATGTTACATCTGTAAAGCGCATGCAAGAAGCTTATAACACCATTTCCCCAAAAGACATCGACCGCTTAGCTGCCATAGGTTTTGACTTAACACAATATCACATCGATGCAAATGACATTAAGTCTGCAGAGCAAATGCTATCTACGGCCACCGCAAATTTTGAGCGTTCGAAAGCGCTTCTAAAAGCTCAGATTGAACCCGAGTTAATCAGTCGCTTAGATGCTCAGATAGCATACAAAAAAGGCGATTTTAGAAGGGCTGCCGAGCTATATAGTCAAATTGCTGAGTGGAAGACCAATCCTGATGATGTGCAAAAGACCATTGCCGCAAACGAAGCAGCTTCGGCCTTTGAACTCGCAGAAATTGACAAGCAAATCAGCCTTCTTGACCAGCTTCAAGTTGAACAGCGTGAGCGCATTCGGTTACAACAAAGAAATCTAGTCACTGCATATTCTGGTATTGGTATTTTAATTATCACCATATTTGCTACCCTCTTCGCAATTCGATTTCAAATCGGTCAACGCAATAAACTCTATAGACTGTCCATAACTGATCAACTTACACAGCTTTACAACCGCGCAAAAATAATCGACGAGTTCGAAAAACTACAGCCTGGCCAGTACTGTATTGCACTTATCGACTTAGATCGCTTTAAGATGATTAACGACACCTATGGCCATCAAGCGGGTGATCATGTTTTAAAAGTTGTAGCTGATGTGATGCAAAAGTCAATAAGGCCCAATGACATGATTGGACGATACGGCGGTGAAGAATTTTTAGCACTCTTTCAGACAAACTCACTGCAAACAGCGAAAGATATTGCAGAGCGCATACGCCAAAACGTGGAAGTTTTAGAGTGGTCTTATCCTGGACTAAGAACGACGCTTTCTATTGGCTTAGTCTACTCTCTTCAACATATGGGTGACCTTCTTTTAAACGAAGCCGACAGTCTACTCTACCTCGCCAAATCTGAAGGTCGCAATCAAGTACAAGCTCAAGATGTCCCATAAAAATAAAAACAAAAAGACATAAGCTCAATTGACCACATTATTTTTCGCGTGAGTCCTCTGAAAAACAAAAAGACATAAGCTCAATTGACCACATTATTTTTCGCGTGAGTCCTCGGTTTGTAGAATCAATT
>CALFXQ010000016.1 GCA_937958285.1 uncultured Fusibacter sp.
CGGTGTACCACTTTGGTCATGAAGAAGACATGCTCATAAAGTCGAGATATCCAGACATTGAGAGGCACAAGAAGATTCACAAGGGTTTTGTGGATGAAATCAGCGCAGTGGACTATCAGAACTTTAACTACAACGATGAAAAAGCCCTCGATGGTCTAATGCTCTTCTTGTCTAAATGGGTGGTTAAGCACATCAAAAATGAGGATTTTAAATACTCAGGCCACTTAAACAAATTCTAAATCCATATAATTTTTATCTAATAAATTCTAAATCAAATAAATTGCCACTTGCCCTGCATGCCAGCACAGCTCCAATGTCTGGCCTTGGTATTGGTATGAAGCAGCAGCGCTTTTCGTCAAATGCGCGAAAGCGTGAAAGTGTGAAAGCGTGAATGCGTTTTAGGAGGCCGTAGTGATTGAGACAAACGCGATATCAGACAAAGCACTTGTAAGACCAGCGACACCTATGGATTATCCAAGTATTTTAGCGATGAACGAGGAATCCGTTCACTTTTTATCTCCAATGGACGAAATGCGCCTTGTTCATTTGCATGCCCAATCTGAATTATTATGGGTAGTCGATATAGAGGGCACCGTTGCGGCATTTTTGCTGGCGATTCGCGAGTCGAAGGACTACGACAGCGTTAACTATCAATGGTTTGATACGCATTATGAGCATTTCTTATACGTTGATCGTGTGGTGGTTTCGCAGGCATACCAAGGTCGTGGGTTGGGTCAAAGGCTGTACGAGGCAATAGGAACCTATGCAAAATCCCAAAGTTTTCCGTATATCACAGCAGAAATCGACATAGAACCGCCAAATCCAGGGTCCCTGGCCTTTCACAAGCAGTTCGGGTTTATGGAGGTGGGTCGTCAAAGTATTTTAGAGGGCAAAAAGGTGGTGTCTTTGCAAGTTTGGGGCGTGTTCTAGGTGGCACATGGAAATTCCATTTTCACCATGCGCCACCGCTTGGAAATACAGCATTGTTGACTGTAACATATGAGCAAAAAATGGTAGGGTGTCCCCAGTGGCACGGTTTATTGAATATTTATACAGGTGGACTATCGCGACGTGTCGCATATGCCGCATATTTCGCATATGTCGGACACGTTGGACGTGTTGGGCACCCAACGAGAACCTGTATAAATATTCGCTAGATCGGACCAAGGGGGACACCCTTGTGTTTTTTTTGCTCATTAGGTGTTGACAATGCTGATTTCCAAGCCCTGGTTCGGCGAACCAGGGAACACGCCCCCAATGTTACTTTATGCGGCTTTTGACTTTGCGCATTGCCGCTTTTTTGTCGGCGTGGAAAATGCGGAAGATTTCGCGTAGCATGTTTGTGTCACTTCGCACATCGTGGTGTAGGGTGCTCGTGTCGTCTGTAAGCGCTTCGTAGACCTTTTTGAGACCCGGTCGAAACCGGTAGCCGCAAAAGTCTATGAATTCTTGCTGAAAGTCGACGATGGTAAATTCCAGTTCGTCAGATAGTTCAAGACTTGCTTTGTAAATGGCCTCTAAATCGGTGTTGCCCCAAACGTAGATCACATCATCTGCTGCAATTGCCTCTAATAAGTGATCGTATAAGTCGTCGAATGTGGGTTGATCCTCTAACTGAGCTTGAGTAATACCAGTGAGAGTCGTACAGTAGTTGGAGACTAAAAATGCATCGGGCGTGGGGCGCACATAACTGAATATTTCGAAGGTTTCATCAGTATCTGATAAGACGCAAATAGCGATGATTTGATCTTCAAAAACTTGATGTTGATCGCACAAGAACTCTAGGTCCATAAAAAAGGTATTCATTCAGCGTCTCCTTCGATGTCCTTTAGAAGTCTCTCAACCCATGTGATGGCGTATTCATGGGTGTCAATGCCATAGTGCAAAACTTTTTTTTGATAAAAGAAGATGGGCTGATAGGCATCTGGTAATTCGAGATTTTCAAGAGAATGATCAACTTCTTTAAGACTCTGGTGGGCTGCTTTTATTGTGTCTCGCATCGTTAAAAGACGCGCGTGTTGATCGGCTTTTGTGGGTAATAAGCCAAGAAAATACAGTCGCGACAAGAAGCTGACCTCTAAGTTTTTTACTTCGAGCGGCTGTTGCATCCATTCAAAAAAGGCGTGTTGCCCCTCATCGGTAACGGTGAGCACTTTTTTTGCACGCCCATTTTCATGCGCGTCTTCTGAGCGAATAAAGCCCTTATCCTCAAGTCGTTTAACGGCGATTTGAAGGCTTCCGAGGCTGGAGCTGTAGAACATCGAAATCCCTTGCTCGAATGCTTTTTTGATTCCATAGAGCGTATTGGGGTGGAGAATTAATAAACCTAAAATTACATATTCCATTTTTATGAACTCCATGTTATGATGAATATACCTAATAGTAATATACCTAATAGTAATATCAAAGTAGAAATATCAAAGTAGGAATTACATTCCTAATGTTATTTATTATAGGTGAATAGACGGATGTATACAATTAACTTTACAAATTTCTCAAAAGCCCAAGGAGGTCTGTTATGCAAATTCAAGTGAAAAAGCAAGTGCAAGAGCAACAGAAAAAGAGAAAATTCAATTGGAAGAAGATGCTCATGATTTTTGGTGGAATCTCAGTGCTGCTTGTGGTGGTAGTGGCTGTACTCGGTTTTCTTTCAAGCACACCACTTACTAAAGCGCAGGCGACAGAGCATTTGAATAACTATTTTTCAAAAATAGCTGAAAAAGCCGGAAAAGAGGGAAACGACCACTTCTCAGGCGTGCAAGTGCAAGTGCTTTCTAGGGGAAAGGATTTGAACTTTAGCTATAGCAGTGGGATTGGCAAACGCCTCGAGGGTTCTATAGATGCAAACAATCTGGATGGCCTCACAGCAGAAACACCCTTTCATGTAGCAAGTGTGGGCAAACTCATGACTGCGACGCTGATTTACCAGCTAATTGACACGGGTAAATTGACTCTAGATCAGCCTGTGGAATCCATACTTCCCGAGGCGATGCTAGATAAACTCTTTGTTCTAGGCGAAGAAGATTATCGTAGTCAAGTGACCATTGAGCAACTTTTAGCGCATACTTCTGGGGTGGCAGATTACTTTGGCGGACCTGTTGTATCGGGGAAGACGATGGCGGTAATTTTAAAGGAGGAACCAAATAGACTTTGGCGCCCAGATGATTTATTGGCATTTTCTAGGGATTTTCAAGTACCTAATGGGGTGCCAGGTGCAGGATATCACTATTCAGATACGGGGTATATCTTGCTTGGCAAAATTGTAGAGGTGGTAACGGGAGATACCTTTGAGAGGGCGTTGACTGAGCAGATTTTTGAGCCGCTCAACATGACGGACACATATATGATGATGCGCCAAGAGCCGCTAAGTGGCAATAAAGCGCCGATTGCAGATATATGGCTAGAAGGAGAAGAAATGGGCGATCGCAACAGTCTTTCGGTAGACTGGGCCGGTGGTGGTCTTATTTCAACCCTAAAGGATCTCACCGCCTTTAGCGATGCGCTGCATGGCGGTAAGTTGATTGCAGACAGCTCGTATAAAGCTATGTTTTCGGATCGCCATGTATTTGAACAAGGCATATATACCGGCGCAGGCGGCATGACGCTTCACTTTGAGAAGTTTTTCCCCCTTCTGAAGTTGCCAAAGATCAATGGACATATTGGCGTGCTGTCAACCCATGTTTTTTATGATGCCATATCAGACACCCATATCGTGATGAACTTTGGGAGTACAGATAAGATGGTCGCCAGTTTTACCGCGCTAATTGAAATTATGAACACACTCGGCCGTATAAAGTAAACCTCGCACTTGAAGTAAAAAAGGATTGCGCACCTGCAATCCTTTTTTGTGTTATAGGACAATTGCTCAGCAAAGTGTATACTTGAGACAAGGTCGGATTCACCCATAGGCCAAGTGTAATATAGGGGAATCGAATCGTCACTATACGGATAGGATTAAGATTGAATGTTAGGTTTATGATTGAAAGAGAGGCTTGCTATGACTTTTGCATACAGCGAGGCAAATCTATGGCCATGGATTATTCCTCAGCCACTGAAAAAAGGGGATCGACTGGCTGTTATAGCACTATCTTCACCTGGCGATATCAAGGCTATAGAGCAAATCAAAGAGAAGTTGTTTGAGTTTGAATTTGCATTCGATTTTTTTCCGTCGTGTTACGCCTCTCATGGCCACCTTGCTGGTGTAGACCAAGTGCGTCTTGACGATTTACACAATGCCTTTACGGACCATCGGTATGCGGGTATTCTCTGCATGAAGGGTGGTGCGGGAAGTTATAGGCTGCTAGACCGCATAGACTATGCGTGCATTCGCAAAAATGCCAAGGTGTTTATCGGTTACTCAGATGTGACAGCGGTGCATTTAGGCATTCAAAAAATGGCCAAGATTGTGACCTTTCATGGGCCAATGGCGTATTCAAAATGGCCTGATTTCACAAGGCATCAGTTTGCACAAATGGTGATGGGCTCCTATTGTGGCTTAGAGATATTGAATCCACCCGATAAGCCCATAGAAGTTCTTGTACCCGGCAATGCAAGGGGGAGGCTTGTGGGTGGCAATTTGTCGCTTTTAGTAAACACGCTGGGTTCGCCCTACGAAGTGGATACAAGAGGTGCGATTTTAATGATTGAAGATACCCTCGAACCGACTTATGCCATAGATCGCATGTTAAATGCGTTAAGACTGGCCAAGAAATTTGAAGATGCTGCTGGTATTATACTCGGTACATTTTCACATTGTGAACCCGAAGAAAAAAACAGCTATTCGGGGCGGGATCTCGACTTAAGTACAATTATTTCTGAATTAGTCTTGCCTGCGGGCAAGCCAACAATAAGCAATATTCAATTTGGTCACAATGTGCCGCAATTGACTTTGGCACTAGGGGCAAATGTAGAAATGCAGGCGCAATTAGAGCGTGGTGATGGTGCTCGCGTAACCTTGAGCTATATAGATAGTGGCATTTGATTGGGGGCGACGATGAATTCTTTACTGCGCGATACTTGGCTAGAGGTGGATCTAAAGCAGCTGGCTCTCAATGTGGAGGCCTTGCAGCGCACCTTGGGGCCACAGGTGAAAATCTATGGGGTACTCAAGGCAAATGCCTATGGCTGTGGCCTAGAAGCCATGGGGCGAGCGTGCATTCAGCTGGGCATACCCCTATTGGCGGTGGCAACCTTGTCTGAGGCGCTCATACTGAGAAAGATTCATGCCCAATGGCCAATATTGGTTATGGGGCCAACCCCTAAGCGGCTGATGGGCATTGCTCTCGATCACGAGATTCAAGTGACGTTAGTTCAGCGAGAAGACATCGATGCCATGGTGTACTGGGCTAAGGAGAAGTCGAAGGTGGCAAAGGTGCAAATCAAGGTGGACACAGGGCTAAGGCGCGTGGGGTTTAACCATGATTCCAATGGGATTGACCATATAAAACGGGCATTTAACTCGGAGTGGCTCGCGGTTATGGGTGTATTTTCGCATCTGGCCTTGGCGGACTTTGAAGGAGATCAAAGACAGCTGTCGAGATTTCTAGAAGTGAAGGATCAACTGGCTGATCAAGAGCGCTTTGAGGAGGTGGCTTTTCATATTAGCGATAGCATCTCTGGCATTGCATATCCAGACTTTAGACTAGATGCGGTGAGAGTGGGCGCAGCGCTGTATGGGATGAAGTCCCATCGCTATCCGGACTTTCCAATTAGGCAGATAACGCGGCTGATGAGTCGGGTGGCGCAAATTAAGTTTATTCATTGCGGTGAAGGTGTTGGCTACGATTTTGAGTGGGTTGCCCCGCGGGATTCGACCATCGCCACCTTGCCTGTGGGCTACGCAGATGGCTATCCAAGAGAATTGAAGGGCATGGGCTATGTGGTGATTCACAGTATAAAATGCCCAGTTGTTGGCGTGATTTGCATGGACCAATGCATGGTCGATGTGACTGACTTAGTAGAGGCATGTGAGCTAAATATTGGCGATGACGTGATTGTCTATGGGCCAGGTGATTTAGGAGAGCAGACAATTAGCGAAATTGCCATGTTGTCAGATACCAACAAAAACGATATTTTAACGCGTATTACAGAGCGCGTACCCAGAGTTTATATGCCCTTATAGTGTGGAGGAATAGAAATGGCAACTAAAGAGAATGCCCAGGCATTTAGCCCTGTTGTCGCCCCTGCATCACTGCCTAACTGGTTGTCTGCAGATGGCGCGTGGCTCTCACTAGATGGAGTTCGGGCCATCGATCTGGTGGAACAGTATGGAACACCGCTATACGTCTATTCAGAAAAAGCCATCCTTTGGCAGCTTAACTGCATAAAAGAGGCTTTTGTAGATAAATACCCCAATACCCATGCGGCATATGCGTGCAAGGCCTTTTGCAGCAAGTACTTGTGCAAGTTGTTAGCAGCGGAAGGCTTTTGGATCGATGTGGTAAGTGGAGGGGAACTCTATACGGCACTGGCAAGTGGGTTTCCTGCAGAGCGCATCGAATTCAACGGCAATAACAAGACGCGCCACGAACTTCAAATGGCACTTGAGGCCGGTGTTGGGCGTATCGTTATCGATGCAGTGACCGAACTCTACACCATCGCTCAACTTGTGGATTCACTTCAACTTCCCCCTGCTAAAGTGCTCTTTAGAATTACACCCAATGTCGATTCCCACACCCACGATTACATTACAACGGGTAAAAAGGACTCGAAGTTTGGCATTGTGCTCGACGATGAAATCCTATTGCCCTTAGTGGGCGATGCCATTGCACTACCCGCCATAGACTTTCTGGGGTTCCATTTTCACGTAGGGTCTCAACTCATGGACCCTGATTCACATGTTTTGGCGTTGGAAACCGCACTGCCACTCCTACTAAAGACCTATAATCGGTTTGGGTACATGGTAAAGGACATTAACCTTGGCGGGGGCTTTGGCATTCGCTATACCGGCGAAGACAATCCACTGCCTTTTAGCGCTTTTTTAGATCCTCTTATGACGGCACTTGAGAAATACTGTGAAAAACACCATCTTGTGCGGCCACATGTTTCAATAGAGCCTGGTCGCAGCATTGTGGGAGAGGCTGGGGTGCAACTCTACACAGTGGGTACAATCAAGGAGATTCCAGGTGTAAAGACCTATGTGAACATCGATGGCGGCATGACAGACAATATTCGCCCTGGACTTTATGGCGCTAAATACTATGCTCTCTTGGCCAATAAAATGACAAGTCCCGTTCACGGGCTGGTAGACATCAGTGGTAAATGTTGCGAATCCACGGATATTCTTATCAGACAATTGCCCTTGGCCGAAGCTAAATCTGGCGATATTCTCGCCGTATTAGCCACGGGCGCTTATGGTTACGCTATGGCCAGCAATTACAATAAGTTGCTATTACCAGCAGTAGTTGTGGTAAAAGACGGCGCGCATTTTCCCATTATTAGACGCCAAACTTATGAAGATCTATTGGTCCTCGAGGTATAAAAAGGCGTAGGAGGCTTTTGCGCCTTTTTGCGTAAAATGTGTACATTGGTGGTATACTTCTTAAATAGGTAAAATCCTAAAGGGGCTATCAATGGATCATATAAAATTAAAAAGAGGGCTTTTTTGGCTTGTTGTTTTTACTCTGCTCTTGGTCACTTTTTTAAGACCGCTATTGGTAAATGTTAAACTGCTTTCTACGCCTGCAATTATAGAAAAGGGTGTGCTCGATGTGAGCACGCTCGATCTCGAAGGACAAGTTTATTCTCTAGAAGGTGAAGTTGCAACGTTTGAGAATACTTTTGTGCCTACAAAAGGGATTATCGAAAACAGAGGGGCCTACCAACAGTTGCCTTTTTCGTGGAATATGTCGGATGGCATTACCTACGGCAGTTATCAATGGCAATTTAAGAATTTAGTAGTGGGCGAGTATTATGGAATATACATGTTAGATGCACTTACTTCTTATGAAGTCTTTGTCGATGGCAGCTTAGTCGGCAAAATGGGTGTGCCTTCAAGCAACCCTCAAGAGGTTCAATCCGATGCGCGCATTCAGGTGGTCTATTTTCGGGCTGAAAACTCAAGCGCAGACGTGCGGATTCACACGGCCAGTAGCAGCAGCGAGTTGGTGGGCATCTGGCAAAAAATGCAATTTAGCTCTAAACAGGTCATTACAGAGTACTGGCTAATCGCCAGGCATTCAGATGCCTTGGTTATTGGTGCCATTTTTTCTCTAATGCTCTATATGTGGATTCACTGGATCATTCTCAGAGACGATCGCGCGGTTAGGGCATTTGCGCTACTTTGTACAGTGGTCGTTGTGAAGAGTTTGTTTTCGGGGCAACAGCTGGGCTTTGAGTCTTTTTCTGCCATCACCTACGATGTGGGAATAAAGATCGCCTACTTAATGATCCCTCTCATACTCATAACGACATTGGCGTTTTTTAGAGAGCTTTTCGGTTCCTTGGTATGGAAATGGTATCTGCAACTGGCATACACTGTTAGTGCGATAGAGTTTGCAATTATACTCCTACTCCCACAACAACTCTTTCAATCTACCTTTTTATACTATCAGATTTTTATTGTAGTCTCGGCACTACTCTTATTTGTGTGGTCCATAATAGCGGTGTTTAAAAAATACGAGGGTTCGATTATCTATACAGCGGGCTACAGCGTGTTTGCCTTTTCTGCTTTTAACGATATCCTCTACAGCCAATTGATTATCCACACAGGTTTTTATTTGGGTCTAGGTCTGTTCTTTATGATTTTAACCCAAGCCTCTATCTTGGCACTTCGCATGCGCAGAGCCATTAAAACAGAACAATATGTAAAAACAAACTTAGAATCGATTGTCGAATCTAGAACGCGCGAACTCGAAATTGAGCGCAACCGCTTTGAAAAGTTATCAAAAGTCGATAATCTCACGCAGTTGTTTAACAAAGGGTATATCTTAGAGCTACTCCAGCATGAATTAGACAGCTATCACCGCTATCATGGCGATTTATCCCTTATTATGTTAGATATCGATCACTTTAAACGCATCAATGATACCTATGGTCACTTATT
>CALFXQ010000017.1 GCA_937958285.1 uncultured Fusibacter sp.
GTCTATGAAACTAAATCAATGCAGATATCGCCGCAATCAGGGCATTCGCAAAATGGGCTTGACCCTCCTGTTGTGTTTGGCATGCACACTTAATCTGTACGCAAATCCATACGATAACCCCTATAACCCGATTCAAAATGTGAAGAGTTTGAGTGCCATAGCAATTCCATCAGATAAGGCGGTCGATTACAATGGAGAAATCGATGCTCAAAACAAAGTCACACAGTTCGACTTTACCGACGTTTCAGGCAGTCAAAAGGTAGCGGCCTCAGTACTCGCAGTTTTCGATATAACAAAGGGCACTGGTACACGATTATTTGGAAGTGCCCAAACCGTCACAAACATTGAAGCAATTGGCATGCTTGTACGCATGTACGGCAATGATCAAACCATAAGGCAGCAAGTCACTACAGCCAATCCAGGTGTAACAAGCAATCGATTTAACCAGGCCATGAACGATGCTTATTTTGCTGAGGCCAAGCGATTGGGCATTATAGGTGCCAATGAATCCGTTAGTTATACGCTACCAGCCACCAGAGAAAACCTAGGTGTATGGTTGGTGAAGGCAGCAAAACTCGATGCCGCCTTTAAGCAAAATACGCTGTATAAGGCAAAGGACTGGCAGAAAATCCGCATCGAAAATCTGGGTGCCATAGAGACATTGGTAGATTTAGGAATTATGCCGCTACAAAGCAAGAGCGTTTTTAATCCATCGGGCAAGATGAATCGCAAAGAGTGGGCCCAAGTCCTTCACCGCGTTTTTGACGAGTTTACAGAGGCCTTGGCGCTAGAGACACATTACGGGCTCATTGTGGGCAATCGCAAAAGTACAGACCCTACAGGTGACCTTCAAGATCTTTACATCCGCGAGGTGGATGACACCATTAAACGCATTCAGCTTAAAAAGCCTATTCGCGGAAAAGCCACAGGACTTGTGGTCTACAAGAATCGCATTCAAAGTCAAGCCGCGCTAATGATTGGCGACGAGATCCGCTATCTTGTGAAAGATAATGTGGTGCGCTATGTGGAGGTTCTACCAAAAGACCAAGTTAAGTCAAGACTTTTAGAACAGTTAAAAACCGCTGAAAACCCAGAGAAACACCAAGGGGTTGTTGTTTCTGTCACGCCAGAAACCGTCAAAATTAACGGTCTTAATCAGCAGAATATTCGTGTGAGAATAGAAAATGACGACGATCAAATGACGGATTTAATAAGTGGTAGAGATTTTAATGCAAATCTACAAAACGATTACTTAATCGTCAAAGGCACAGGTTTTGTAACCCCAGCCTCATTAAAAAAAGGCGACCAGATCACCTATTATGTCAAGGACGATAAAATTCTATACGCTACATGGGGAAAAACCAACGCAGTAACTGTCAATGGCACACTTAGGCTCATATCGCCCACGCAAGACCCACCACAAGTGGCGATATTCGATCGAAGTGGAAATCTTAAAATCTTCCCGGTTGCAAAGGGCGTCAAGGTGAGCGTTAATTTCTATGCAGCGACACTTGAGGATCTAAAACCAGGCGCACCAACAACTGTAAACGTGCTTAACAATCAAATTATCAGTATCACCTCCGATTCGTACCAACCGATTCCCGGATTTATCCCCGAAGACGGCAAACTGAGAATGGCAACCATTAAAACTGTTGGCGCGAGCAAGGTTGTGTTTCAAGGTGAAGATAGAATTTACGAAATTGGTCCAAATACTGCTATTTACAAGGAGACAAAGCTGGTTCCCTTCAGCGCGCTTAAGGCGGGGGATCAAGTTAAACTCTATTTTGACAATATCTATAGCACTATGCCAACACGCGTAGTGATAGCAGGTAAAGAGCAGTTTATTACCAAAATTCTAAAGGGTACTGTCTTTAGCTATAACCCCAATACCCAGCAAATCGCCATCAGCGACCGCTCTAAACTTGTAAATACTACGTGGTCCACAGAGAAAGAGCCCTTTACACAGCTCTATACAATCGCAGATGATGCACTTATTTCCAATCTAGGTAAACCCGTAGGGCGAAGTGAACTCAGCGGCGCATATTTAAAGAAAAGTGCATATTTTGTGATTCGCGATCACTTTGGAAAACCAGAAATTGCACAACTCGTCTTTAACAGCGGTGGTGAGCGCACCTACAAAGAAACAGTAAAAAGCTATAGCAGTGTAATCGATCGCATGGTACTTAAGGACAATCGAACCGTACAATTTGGTCCCGATACCCTCTTTATTCAAAATCAGCGTCTTGTAGATAAAAGTGCACTGCGCGTTGATGGAACAGTACAAGTGATTACCAATGTGGAGCGCGATCAAGAAATCGCCAAAGTGGTTAGACTAATGACCACGGCAGATGCACTCTTCGACAATGTGTATGTGGCGAGTATAGACGAAGTCTTTAGTTACAGCCTCAACCTCACAAACTTTTCTAAGGTGGCCAACTATGTGTGGTCCAAGGCAGACCAAGGAAACAAGTTGCTTCAGTTTACAGACAATACGAGAATTTACAATGCGACCACCGAGAAAATTGTGCCAAGAGAAGCATTCTTTAACGGACCCTATAGTAGATTCGAAAATGACAGCACTGACGGCAAAGGACTTAGCAAAGATAGTTACTATGGTTTTTTTGTTGCCGACGAAAACAATATGATTAAGGCAATGAATATTCGCTTTAAAGAGTTATTTAAAAATGATCCAATCGACGATGCACTGTCTTCAAATGTTCAGGTGGCGGGTAAGTTAGATTCTATCCTTAGAAACACCACCTTTACAGTGGGGACAATCGGAGAGTTTAACGAGCAGTGGAAGCGCGCAGGCCTAATCGATTCACAGAACTATTTGAGTTTTCATAATGAGTGGGTACTCAATCCGACATTAACTTATGTCGAATTAGCCGATGCCCTGATTATAAAAGGGGATGAGGTTATTGGATTCGACGATTTAAAGGTCGACGATGAACTCTATCTAGTAAGATTTGACGAAGACGCTATGGTTGTCTTTGTCGGTCCTTAGGAGCAATTATGCCTAACAAAAAGAATCAGTTAATCAGAAAAATTCTATGCCTCGCCCTTAGTCTGACAAGTATTATTTCAGGGGTTTATGCAGAAGATTATGCACTCTTTGGTGGCATTATGGATGCTCAAACCCTAAAGGCAGGAGAATTTTACTACCAAGAAGTTACGTTTATGTCGGGTAAACCGATTGTATTGACGGGTCGTGTGACGATACCCACAATCCCCAATCGGGATAGCTATACCATACAGATTAAATACACGGCTTCCAATGTTAAAGAAAAGGCAACCCTATCGAGAGACGTCACTTACAATGTCACAAAGAACAAGAATGAAGGCACTAAGCAAGTCATCATGGATTATGTGATTCCCATCGGCGGCCTTAAGGAAACCGTGGTGATCGGTTCAGATACTTTTGCGATGACTAGTTTTAAGTTTTCGAGATCGTTAGTTCAAACACAGAATCCAGGTATTCGATTTGATACGGGGAATATCTACTATGAAAAGACATTCCATATCAACGGCGATGAATCTACAGCCAGTAGAAAATTAGTGCTAACCGGAGATGGAAAGCCCGATTTAGGCTTTGAGAATTTTTGGTCTTCTACGGCCACAAGGGTTATAAAGCAAACCCTCGTTAATAGTGCCGTCGATAAAACCGTGACAACTGGCAATTGGGATGGCACGGTAGACTTAAAATTCTCAACAAACGCAATCACAAATTTGACCTATCAAACTAACGATGTGGTGCATGCTGGCTTTAGAGGCGGTCTTTTAAAGACGACCAATAAAGATGTGGTGATGCAGTATTCTTACGATTTGCCCGGCACTAGTGGCAAGCGCAGCAAAGGCGCAGCAACGCTAAACACCTATAACTTTTCGAGTTCTGCAAGTCTCCCAGCGCCCGTATATAAAGATTTAGCGGGGCACTGGGCCGAGGCGGAGTGCTTTAGAATGGGTAGTCTCGAAGCCTTCGACACAGCAAATTTCTTTTTTCCAAATGAATATGTAACACGTGAGCAATTTTCTAGAGCTATAGTCAATGCAATCAGTTATCTTAAACCAGAAACCCTTGAACAATTAAAGGCAGAAAGAGTAAAGATGACTAGACCAAATGCAGAAAAGTTGCCCTTTACAGATATTGCAAGAGATAATCCCTATTATATCTACATCGACAAGGCCTTTAAAGATGGCCTTATGAAGGGTGAGGGAAACGGGCAATTTTTGCCCACAAAGCCTATTTTTCGCGAAGAGGCCATCACGATTATGGTGAGAGCGCTGGGCATTGCCAATGTTGCGCCGTCCATGCCGCTAAGTACAGGATTTTCAGACGATTCTAAGATTTCTAATTGGGCAAAAGACAGTCTCTATATGGCTAAAGAGGTGGGACTTCTTGCTGGGGTAGAGGGCAATCGTGCCGAGCCTCAACGTTTAATGACAAGGGCAGAGGCTGCAGTGATGTTATCCAGACTGATTAAACACTTGCAAATTGTTGTACCTAAAGATTATCGCGAAGAACTGCTCAAGTCATATTAAGAGATTGGCTTTTGACAAAGGGGGACATTATGATTTACAGTTTTAAGAAGCGATTTATTGCCGTATTTATTGTCTTGCTGCTCTTGTTGCCCTCGTTGGCCTATGCGGATAGCGATGTGAAGTTGCCAACGCTCAGCGGAGGCTATGGGCAGTTGGACTTAATGATCAAGCACATCAAAGATAACTACTACAAAGATATCCCCGATGACAAGCTAAGAGAGGCCATGTATAAGGGGGTCTTTCAGGCGCTTGACCCACATAGTGTCTATTTTACTCCTGCTGAATATAAATCCTTCAACGATAGCGTTCAAGGAAGCTTTGTTGGCGTGGGCATTTCAATAGCAGTAAAAGATGGGTATATAGAAGTGGTCGCACCCATAAAGAATACACCTGCAGCTAAAGCGGGAATCAAAAGTGGCGATATTATTACTGCAGTCGATGGCCAAGATATTAAAGGGTGGACCACCGATAAAGTGGCACAGCGCATTCGTGGTGAAGCGGGAACCGCAGTTACCTTGACGATTCAAAGAAAAGGCGAGACTAAGCCGATGCAATTTAAGCTTATTCGTGCTGTAATCGATATAAAAAGTGTAGAACACGAGGTGGTGAATGGAACGGACCTTATTCGCATTACCTCTTGGGATCAAAACACCTACACGCAGCTTCAAGAGGTACTTAAGGGCAAAACCTTTAAAAATGGCATGATCATCGACCTAAGAAACAACCCAGGTGGTTTGTTATCGCAGGTTGTAAACATAACCGACCTATTTCTAAAAAAAGGCGATCGCATTCTCACCGTGGACTATTCGAATGCAGAAGATGAAGTGTATCAAGCGAATGTGGGTGGTTTAACGGCTCCTGTTGTGGTATTAATCAACAAAGGGAGTGCATCGGCATCGGAGATCTTTGCAGGTGCAATTCAAGACCATAAGCGTGGTTTGCTTATCGGAGAAACGACATACGGCAAGGGAACTGTACAAGGGTTAATCGAGCTTCCCGATAAGGGGGCAATGAAACTCACCATAGCAAGCTATCGAACACCATCAGACAGAGATATCAACGGCAAGGGCGTTGAGCCCGATGTAAGAGTTGCAAATGTCACTGAAGCAGAGACAGTGGTGGCTAAATTCTATGATCTTCAGGGCTTAAGTGTATTAAAAAAAGGTGCAAAGTCAATGGAAGTGATTGGAGCCCAGCAGCGCTTGCGGTATCTGGGCTACGAAGTAAGTGTAGATGGCACTTTTAGCAGTGCCCTAGAAAAGACGATTTTGGCCTTTCAAAAGTTAAAGGGCCTTAAAGCCACGGGGTTTATCGATGTCGATACGCGCATTCAACTCAATTTAGCTGCTGTAAACCAAGGTAAGTCCATAGTCGTCGATCTTCAACTTAAAACGGCTTTAGAGAAAATCAAGACACTATTAGGAGGAAATTAAATGGCTGCTTATCTCGTAACTTTTCCCGGTGGCAAGAAAGTTGACTGCGAAGTAAAGGGACACGTGATACACACGGATCAACCCGTTAAAGCGGGGGGCGATAACAGTGGACCTATGCCCTTCGATTTATTTATATCGAGCATGGCCACTTGCGCAGGAGTGTACGCCCTATCCTTTTGCGAGCAGCGAGAGATTGATGTGACAGGAATGTCATTATCGCTAGAAACCACTAAAGACAATGAATCGGGAATGATTACAGATATTACAATTTCGCTCAAAACACCAGTGGGCTTCCCCGAAAAGTACCATAAGGCGATTATCAATGCCATGGATTTATGCTCTGTTAAAAAGCATCTTATACATCCACCATCATTTGCATTCGTCGTTGAATAACTTTTAAAACCTCTAAAAAAATCACTTGACAGTGTAGCCTTAGCTCTGTATATTTAGTAAGTATTTATTTGAATAGCAGACCCTTTTTACGGGTGCCTGCATGTGCGTATCGGATTTTTTGCAGACCATCCGTAGGGGTGGTCTCTCTCTTTTTTTGGGGCTAGGAGGTTGTCGCATGAACACGAAGTATGTATTT